>JAFXJO010000119.1 GCA_017532185.1 Clostridia bacterium
AAATTACGAGAATTAATGAGCAAGGTGATATTTTTGAAATATTTGAGAAATATTTGCATTTTTGTAATGGGCGTTTAGCTGGAGCGACATTATATGATTTAAACCAATCAATGCGCGATTTTGTTTTTCCATTCTTTAAGACAAAAAAGGCTTGCAGAAATGCAAGCCTTTTTGTTTGCGCATTACGCAATAAACTGTAATTATTTTGTAAATTCAAATTAAAATTTATGAATTTCTTGACAGTATAACGTTGATTTAGTAATATAAGAATAATGACAAAAACACAAATCAAATTCAATCAACGGAGGTCATAATTATGGGTCGTCTTGAAGGAAAAGTTGCGATTATCACAGGCGGTAATTCAGGCGTTGGCGCCGCAACCGCGCTTAAGTTTGCCGCTGAAGGTGCAAAAGTTGTTATCACTGCCCGCCGCGAAGAGCCTCTTCTTGAGGTTGCCGCTCAGATTAAAGAAGCAGGCGGCGAAGTTCTGCCCGTAGTCAGCGATATTTCAAAGGATGAAGATGCAAAAAGAATTGTTGCCGAAACTCTCGGCGCTTTCGGCAAGATTGATATCCTTATCAACAACGCAGGTGTGCTTGATAACGGTCTTAAGGCTATCGACAGCTTTACAGACGAAGATATGAACAAGGTTATCGATATCAACACCAAGGGCACAATGTGCATGATGCGCGCAGTTTCTGGCGAAATGGCAAAAACAGGCTACAGCTCAATTGTCAACGTTGCATTAGTCGCAGGCGTTATGGGCTGCGGCGGCGCGGCATACGTTGCATCAAAAGCAGCCGTTATCGGTCTTACCCGTCACACCGCACTTCGTTTCACAGGCACAAACGTACGTTGCAACGCAATCTGCCCCGGTACAATCGTTACACCCATGGTTGCAGGTATGAACCCCGCAAATATGGATATGAACATTTTCGGTCAGATGATGAAGCACAACGACCTCAAGGTTCAGCCCTGTATGCCCGAAGACGTTGCAAATATGCTTCTCTTCTTTGCATCGGATGAATCAAGAGCAATCACAGGTCAGGCTATCGTTACTGACTTCGGTTCAACTCTTTAATCATAAGGCAAAAAATTCAGCACCCGAGTTTTTCGGGTGCTGTTTTTTGTTTAGAATAATAACTCTGCAAGATATCCCATCCATACAGCAGAATACTTTTTGTTCAGGTGAACCCCGTCTTTGGATGCTTCGCTGATAAGGTTTCCTTCATAATCAAGCAGGCAAGAAGGAACATCGATATAATTCACGTCACAATCATCTGCAAGTTGCCTTATTCTTACGTTAAGCTCGTGAATGGTTATGTTGTTACAATCGCATTCATTTCTGTCAGAAGTTTCCGCGCTGACAGGAATAATCGCGTGAAGATAAATCTGAGCATCAGGTTGTTTTTTCTTAACCGCATAAATAACTTGTTTATATTTATCGATGAAATAATCTCGGTTAGGCCAGCCACATTCATTATCGCCAAACATAAGTATAACTTTATCAAACTCCCTGCCGTCAAGCTCATCTATAACAACAACATTGCTGTCGGTAACGCACTTGGTAAACACCGTTCTCACATCGAGACCCACAACAGGATAAACATTAGGTGCCAGGTTATAATCCTTAAGGGAAACAAATCTGGAATTACCGAGAAACGCGGTGCCGTTAAAGCTTGCATATTCATAGTGCGGCGTTTCAACATATTGTGTTACCGTTGCATCTGTTATTTTTTCGCTTGCAGATAAACCTTGAGACATCGTTGGATTGCTTAATGTTTCCGATGCATATCCACCTTTTGCGCCTTTGCTCGCTATAAAACCGATTAGCGCGCAAACAATCACAACAGCAACACAGCAAGCAACTGCTGTTACTGTTTTCTTCTTCACTTTTAATCACCGGATTTCCTTGAAAGTGAGCTTATTATACAACTCTAAACCACTCAAATCAACAGGGAAATATTTACATTTTTATAACAAAAAATTACAATAAACAGTCAATTGTTACAAAATGTAATCCAACTAAAAAGCACCCGAGATTTTCGGGTGCTGTTTTTATATCCAAATAAACTTTTGAGATAAATCAATCGTTTTTTGCGGTGCTCGGGAGTTTTATATTTTCCAGACTGTCAATACTATGTTGACCATATGTATCCCCATCTTTGAACGTTGTTACAACCGTACCGTCCGCTTTCAGACCAACAGTATGATCTCTGCTTGCAGAAACAGCAACTATATCATACCAAGTTTCAACATCGCTCTGTCCGTAATAAAAAGTAAAATTCCCTGTATATCCCGTTGCAACAACAGTGCCGTCAGCTTTCAGACCTACCGTATGGTCCTCGCCTGCTGAAATCGCAACAATATCGTACCAATATTCAACGTTGCACTGACCCGCCCTATTATCACCAACAGCAACAACAGTGCCATCGGATTTCAAACCAACCGCGTGCCTGTCACCGGCTGAAATTGCAACAATATCTTTCCAATCGCCAACATCAAACTGTCCGCAATCTGCTCCTCCGTCGGCAAAGTTATGTTCTTTTACATACTTTGTTGTCACAACGGTTCCATCTGCCTTTAAGCCAAGCGTCTGACAATAGCCTGCGGAAACTGCAATAATATCCTCCCAGTCATCAACTTCACATTGTCCGCAATAATTGCTTTGCCAATATTCTGTTGCCACCACAGTGCCATCCGCTTTCAGACCGACAGTATGTTCTTTGCCTGCAGAAATGGCAATAATATCTTTCCATTCATTAACATTTTGCTGTCCTGAACAATCAACGCTATCGTGAAAATCAGCAACAACCGTACCATCAGATTTCAACCCTACAGTATGTCTGGACCCTGCTGACACGGAAACTATATCATTGAAATCAGCAGTATCAAAAGTAAAGTCATTAAATCCGTATCCTCTTGTATCTCCTGCTATCGCAACCGTTCCGTCGGCTTTCAATGCCGCTGTATGGTAATCGCCTGCCGAAACAACGTATCTTGAAGCAAACTTATAACGGTATTCCTTTATCAGATCTTCCGCATCTTTATAATCGTCAATGCTTTCAAGAATGAGTATCGCCTTTTGATAATTACCTTTTTCGGCATATTCCTGCGCTTTTTCATATTGTTGTTTGTTTTCTATCGAAGGAAAAACAAAAGAATGCAGAATAATAGCCAAAACAACTATCACCGCAACAGCAGGCACTCCGATTATGACTGATTTTTTGATTAATTTTGCCGTGTTTCTGCTTTTGATTTCAGAAAGTCTTTTGGTTTCTTCGTTGGCGACTTTTATATCGGCAACAAGCTGTTCATCACCATAATAAAGAATTTTATTATAACTTTTACTCTCTTCAAGAGGCTTTTGGCAATTTTTCAGCGCATCAAGGCTTGTAACCATTCGCTCTGCCAAAAGCTTGCCGAGATACGCCTGTGCATTTTTAGGCTCTATATCAAGCACTCTTTCGCAGTATTCATCTGCTTTCTGCCATTCAGAATCTTCAAGAAACATATAAACACGTTCCATAAGAGAAGATATCTTTTCGTCAGCCATTATTATTCCTCCGTTTATTTTTTAACCGATTATTCAATATGCAATTTCAACCATCTGGTGGATATCAACCTCAGGCACTGTGAAGGTTGCTCTGCCGTCGGCATATTCAAAATCAAGCTCTTTTCCCGAAGGAACAAGAGTTATTTTTTTGCATTCATCGCATTTAACACTGCACTTAACGTTATAAAGCGGAACGGTATCTTCTATAACCTCGGTGTTCTTGCCTCTTACGGTTGTGTGAGCGAAAAGAAGATGCAGAATATTTCTGTTTTCTTTTTCCTGCTTTGTATAAGTGATAACCGCTTTATCGGGGACAGATGTGAAAACGGTTATTTCATCGTCCATCATTTTCTTGATAATATGCGTAAAAAGCTCCTTGAAGCAGAGATGACCGAGATTGCCGTAACCGCTGAAGATATCCCAGCCCACATATGCAACGTTGCCGTTGATTACTGCACCGGCAAACTCATTTTCAGGATTGTTGGGTGCGTGCATATGGGAGCAGAAATGCTCAAGAGTTCTGTTGAAATAGGGATTCTGCATACGGGCAACAACTTCGCCCTCCCTGACCTCAAATTTGTTGAAGTCACAACGCATAACGTATTCGGGAGTACCGTTGACGGTTTCAAACGCAGGAACAAAATAAGTGGGGTTAAGCTCGCTCTTGCCGAGATATTCTGCACCGAAATCAAGAATGAACCTGCCGTCTTTAACAATTGAATTACCTGTGGCAATAACCTTGCCGCCGTTTGCGATAAATGATTTTATCTTCGCAAGAAGTTCTTCTCCGATTCTGGCTCCTTCAGGAAGAACAAGAAGCTTATATGCAGATAAATCAGCGTCGGCGTCAACGAAATTATAGAGGAAATGATTTTCGAGAAGCATTCTGTTTGCGCCAACGTCATCTCTCGTTTCTCGCTCCCCTGTTGTTGCTTCAACAGACATAACCGCAATATCGGCAACGTTGATTGCTCCGTTGAGCCAGGGTTCTTTTTCTTCAATCATAGCATAAGCTTTACCTATAAGGTTATATGTTCCCATATTCATTTCGGCAAGCGAATGCATCTGGTCACCAATCGAGCAACCCGCACCGTTTGCAACGCTCAACGCTGTTTCGTAAATCAATGCATTAGGATGCTTATAACCGCCGAATTCGCCCCAGCTATGATGGAATTTGCCCGTCATACCGAGATATTCCATATCGCCCAGAGAACGCGCATATGATGCCGTCAGCGGAAAATGGTCATAACCCCAGCCGCCTGTAGGCAAACTTTCAAGCTCAAGATGAGAATTGGAATATATATATCGCTTATCACCGGGGAAAACGTGACCTCTGTTATGAAAAACTGTTGCAGTTTCGCTGTGTTTTCTGACCGCTTCATTTGTTTCGGCAAGGTAATTATCAAACACCTTCTGCGCAAAAGCTTCTCTGTCTGCTTCGCTTTCGGGATTCATTCCGAGCGCCTTCATATCAGCAATGCATTTTTCGCAATAACAAACTCTCGGTCCGATGATATCAAGGAAAATTCCGCAGGGATTATATTTAACCATAACCTCTTCAATCTGCGCGCAAAGAAAATCAAGATAACCTGTGTTGAAGCAAAGCAAATGGAAATGCACTTCGTTGTTATATTCTTCAATTTCTTTCGCATCGGGCGAAGGGCACCAACGCCATTCAGGGCGTTTGAGATATTCTTTTTCGTCAAAGCCTGCAGAAATATAAACAGGCGCATTAACGTCAATTTCTTTGCAGGCTTCAAGCTGAGCCCCGAGCAAATCAAAATTGAGCGTGGGATGCATTTCGTTAACTTCTGTTGGATGATAAGACCAGCCGTGATGACATTTTGAAAAAACGGTTATTGAATCAACGTGACCTGCTTTTAAAGCCGCCTGAAACTGTTCTTTTGAAAATTTGTTGCCAACGGGCACAAACTCACTTGTATGAAAATCAAGATGGACCTGTCTTTTTCTGAGCATATCAATACCTCCAATGAGATTATGGAATAATTATATAATAAACAATATGATAATTCAAGGTACAGACTAACATATATCCTCTTTTGAAAGTAAAAAAACAAAATGTTTGCGCAGATATTGCCAACAGCAATAAAAGATGATATAATATATAAAATTACATAAGTAAGGAGTTTTTTAAATGAAAAAATTACTCGCACTTCTCCTCGCTGCAGTTTTTGCTTTTTGCTTTGCAGCTTGCGGCGATGACCCCGTTTCTACTCAGCCTGCACCTGACGAATTTGATAATTTCAGCGCTCAGGAACTCACAACAAAAATCAACGAAGCTATTGTGTCTGAAGTTGCAACAAATGCAGAAGGTCAGACAGAAATCGTAACAGAAATCGTTACGGAAATCATCACAGATGCCGCTGCGGTTGCTCCCACAACAACAGCAGAAATCCTCGAAGCATATAACAACGCTGTTAACTCAGCATACGATGCAAAAGCAGGTTTCTCAAAAGAACGCTCAACATTTAACGAAAACATTCAGGGCGGCGGCGTTGTTTTCAGCGCAGCTAAAGACCTCATCTATAAGTTTATGGGCGTTGGCGCTGATAACAAATACACAGAAAACGTTACCAAGGGCAACTGGGAAAGCGAAGCAAACATGCATTACCTTCGCAAGAGCACGCTCACCGAAGCTGATATAACAAGCGCAACTTGCCAGGCAGGCAGCGGTCAGTACCTTATCACTCTTGAAGTTAAGGGCGGTTCAAGCCGTGGTTCAAAGGACGAAAAGTTCACAAAGGCTCCCATCGACAAGTGCGGCATCTGCGTAGGTAACGAAGACAAGGGTTATTATGACCACAAAACAGGCGAAGTTATCTATGACGCACTCGCAGGCACATATGCCGGCGCAGACATCAGCGAAAGCTACAACAATGCAAAGATTTTCGCAATCATCGATGCTGAAACAGGCAAGATTATGAACCTTAAAGTTGAATTTAATATCGACGTTAACATTGACGTTAAGGTTGCATCAGGCACCGCAACAGCAACAACAAACATCATTTACAGAGACTTCGTTTATTAATCAATAAACATATATCGGCGGCAGAGAGTTTTCTCTGCCGCCTGTTTTGTTTTAACAGAGAAAACCCCTGTGCTTTTAACACAGGGGTTTTAATTTTATTTCATGAGCATTCTTATAAACAAGCCGCCCTGAACCGTTCTGTGGCGGAACGAAACCCATCTGCCGCTGACGGTATCATACCAATCCGTCATCGGAACTCTTGAGGGACTTTCGTTATAAGCTTTCCAGAGAGGTGCAACGTATTGCGCAAAAACCTCATCATCAGATGCCATTGATGCAGTCCAAACAAGCCAGTCCGACTTTGTGTAGTCCGCCCTGCTGTCAAGCGGCATTCCGTATTCGTTAAAATGCTTCATATTATCGGCAATTTCAGCATCCATAAATTCCTGACCGAACAAGCCGCTGTTCCAGACCTTGTCCCAGACCATATTGTATTTCATGGAATATGAGTCGGGCTTGTCAAAAGCGAGTTTTGTTGAACCGTCAGAATTGATTGCGGTCTTTTTCCAGGTTTCGCTCATCTTAACCGCTTCTTCACGGTAATATGCTGATTTTTCATCTTCGCCAAGCATTTTCATTATCATCGACATACCCTGAAGACCCATAATCGCCTTGAGCGAAAGGTTGCAGTTATGGGCAAGATGACCTGCAAAATCGTCGGTGCAGAGCTGATGACCGGGGTCCGCACCGTGTTTTATAAGATATCCGCACCATTTTTCAAGAATTTCAATATGCTCTTTTGCAAAATCCGCACTGCCCGTTGCGAGAGCAACGTTTGCTTCCATAATAAGCATATTTCCGCATTCCTCAACAGGCATCTGCCATTTTTCAATATCTTTCTGGTTGTTGGCATAAACCTGACCGTTGAGAAGCGGATACTGACCCAAATCGTGCGGTGCAAAATCAAAAGCCCACGCATCGCTTTGTGCGAATTTATAGACAGGTCGCATCATACCCTTTACAAGTTCGGGATTATAAATCAGAAACATCGGCGTCGAAGGATAGGATACGTCAACCGTTGCTGCGCAGCCGTTCGAATTGCATTCCTTGGAAATAAAAAGTATTTCTCCGTTTTCGTCAAGCACGAGTTTGTGCGCGGCGATAACCTGACGGTAAGCAAGAGAGAGAAGCTCAGCATATTTTTCACCGCCCGCTTTAAGAGCGTTGTTATAAAGATTATCCGAAAACTCTTGGCAACGCACTTTGAGTTCGGGATATTCTTTTACCGCTTCCGAAATCGCTTCGGTTATTGTCTGACCGTCTTTGTTCCAATAGGAACGCAGATGCTTGCCGAAATATTCAATGCTTTCAATATCGTCATAAGCAAAGCAATAAACAACGGATTGATTTTCATCGAGAGACGTTTTTATGTTTATATGTGCGTCACCCCAAATCTCATCAGCGTAGCCCTCTGCATTTGCAGAGTTGCAGGTGAGATATAAATATCCCCAATCGATTTTAACCTCATCGCCGCTTTTGTTGAGAGGCTTCTGAACGGGGTTACCCATTTTCATAACAGTAAGGTTACCGATTTCAAGTTTTTCGGTAACAACCTCAATGTTGTTAGGCTCATCAAGACAAAGCTCTTCGCTTGCGGCAATATTAACCGAAACCTCGTGCTCCTTGCCGTCTTTTGATTCATAAGCAATCTCAAGATATGAAACAGGGCGTGTGAGAAGCCTGTAATCATCGGGAATAAGCGGAGTCATAAACTTTATTTTCAAAATGATTTTGTCATTTTCAAAAACCGCCGACGTAGAGAGCGCGTCAATATCAAGCGAAACCTGCTTGATTTTATGAAAATCTCTGTGATAGCCGAGAAAAAGGAGCTTTTCGCCATCGATATTAACGGTGCCGATTATTGAGTTGCCTTTGCCTGACCAATGTTCGGTTTTTGCGCAGTTAAGATTGGTATCGGGCGACCAGACGGTAAAAAACGGGTCAACCGTAATAAGAGGCACTGCAGGAGCTCTTAAATTCATTTTCAATCATCCTTTCGGTGTTGGTAAGGTGAGTTCACAAATATAACCGATATCATTATATCAAATCATATAAAAAAAACAAGACTGCGGTTTATATCAAAACCTTAGTCTTGTTATGGTGCAGCCACTGCGTTAATATCCGAACCAATGCCCGATTTTTCAAGATCGGCAAAGGTGATTGTTTTCGTTTGTTCTCTGTAATTAAATGTGATGACTATTTTGTCATCATAGAGAAAGATTGCATTGACAAAGCTGTCAATGAGTCTTCGTCTGTGTTCGATTTTGTTGGTGTTTAATTTTCTGAACTGTTCAAAATAGCAGAGGATATTTTCTTTTGTAATGGTCGGTCTAGCCATTTCTTCTTTCATTATTTCAACCGAAAGTTCTGCTTTTTC
>JAFXJO010000120.1 GCA_017532185.1 Clostridia bacterium
CCCTGCGATTCGCTTTTCAGCTATGCCTGCTCCGTAGTATGGTACGGCAGAAATCAGGCAGCGGCACTTTATTCTTCTGATTGCTATTTACCTGAAAGGATGTGATTTGCCTGTGAAAAAGAATGTTTATTTTGTTCAAGTTGACGTTTCGTCAGGCAAAGATTCAAAAGTGGTTTATCTGCCCTACACATCAGGCGTTATTATTGCAAACGCCTTTGCTGATGAGCAGGTTGACACCACATATAAATTCAAGGAATTTATATTCTTAAGAAGCAACGTCGAAGAAACCGTTGCAGAAATGGAAAACCCTGCAGTTGTCGGTTTTTCAAACTACGTGTGGAATACGGAATATCACCTTGCGCTTGCAAGTGAAATCAAAAAGCGTTTTCCTGAATGCGTAACAGTTTTCGGCGGCCATAATATTCCGCAATCAACAGCTTTTCTTGAAGAAAACACATAGGTTGATTACCTCTGCTTCGGCGAGGGTGAGGTTACTTTCGGCACTCTGCTGAATGCCATTGAACGCGGTTCTGCTGAAATCACTCCTAATATTGCTTACAGAAAAAACGGAGAATGCTTTATGGGCGAAATCAAGTCTGTTTGCCTGCCCGATTATGTTTCGCCCTACCTCAACGGTATGTTTGATGAAGTGCTGAAAAAATATCCTCACATCGAATTCAACACCATTCTTGAAACCTCAAGAGGCTGCCCTAATTCCTGCGCATACTGCGACTGGGGCCCACTGAAAGAAAAAACCCGTTTTTTTCCTCTTGAAAAAGTTCTTGCCGAAATTGATTGGATTGGCAGAAACCAAATCCGCTTTGTCTGGGGTGCCGACGCAAACTTCGGAATCGGCAAAAATGACCTTGAAATTGCCGACGCTCTTGTTGCTGCAAAAGAAAAATACAGCTATCCCGAAAGAGTCCGCATCAACTATTCAAAAGGCAATTCCGAGCGTGTGCGTGAAATTGTTCGCCGATTCAATCGCAAGGGCATTGACCGTGAGGGAGCAACGCTTTCTCTTCAGAGCCTTTCGCCCGTTGTGCTTAAAAACATCGGCAGAAAAAATATGAACCTTGACCACCTAAGCAAGCACTTCAGCGTTTATCACGAAGAGGGGTTGCAGGTTTATTCCGAGCTTATTCTCGGTTTGCCGGGCGAAACCTATGACAGCTTTGCAGACGGCATATGCAAACTCTTTGAAATCGGGCAGCACTTTATTTTTGAGGTTTACCACTGCATTGCGCTGCCAAACTCTACGCTCGGCCAAAAAGACTATATGCAAAAGCACGGCATAAAAACCTCAAACAGCGAAATTGTGCGTTTTCATTGCACCGCCGATGCATATTATATCCCCGAAAAAATCAACATTATCACCGAAACTTCAACCATGCCCTGTCCTGAGTGGCAAAAGAGTTCTCTCTTTGCCGCACTCACACAGGCTATGCACGCTTGCGGACTTCTGCGCTGTTTCTCAATTTATGCTTTTTACGAGTTCAACGTCGATTACAGGCGCTTCTATGAGGGTCTGATGGATTATATCGAATCAGGCGCTGCGCCTTACACAAACAGCCTTTATCAGCACGTTAAAGCTTCGTTTGCAGAGCTTGCAAACGGCAACCACACCCGTTTCATAGCGCAACACGTCGGCAACCTTGTGTGGGACCATTATGAATATATGTTCCTTTGCATAAGTGCGAACATCGATAAATTTCTCGATGAAATGATGCCTTATCTACGCACCGTTATTGAGGATGAAAACGTTCTTTCTCAGCTTGCGGCTTATCAGAAAGCCGTACTCAGGCGCCCCGACGAAGCAACCGCCGAATGCGAAACGGAATATAATTTTCATAAGTATTTCAGAAATGTTTATATCAACAAGTATTCTGCCCCTGAAAAGGGCAGATTCAGAACGGTATTCACCGATTCAAGCCCTGTCAGTGGGTGGGAAAATTTTGGTAAATTCGTTGTCTGGTACGACAAAATGGGCAGCAAGTCCTATAAAGACACCGTTGACGTTGAAGAACTGCAATAACAAAAGCCTCCTGTTTCAGTAACAGGAGGCAATTTTTATTTGAGTATCTTTTCTTTTGGCATAAATCTGATGCGCAGTGCCGTTTTGAGATATGACGGAAGTTGGGCAAAAGAATTGTTTGATTTGCCCTCGGTACGTTGGTGGCAATCTGTTGGCAGTTCTTTTATTTTGCAACCCAGGCGCACGGGCTTAAGCACCATTTCAATAAATATTGCAAAATTTGTTTCTTCAAAATTTATTGATTTTAAAAGCTCTGCAGGCACAATCTGAAACGGAATCGTAAAATCAGTCAGCTTGCTGTGATAAAGCACCGCAAGGAATTTTTGCGCAGTGAAATTAAGAACCAGTTTGAATTTGTTATATCCCTCAAACTTGTTTCCGCCAAGCCAACGCGAAGCCGAAAAAATTGTGTCAGGCTCTTTTTTTACGCGCTCAATCATTTCGGGAATAAGCTCAAGGTCAAGCGCCATATCGGAATCAACCGTTATAATGTGTGAACCCTTTGCAAAATCAAAAGCTTCGGTAAGAAATCCGAGCTTCGGCCTTTTTTGAACAAAAGACCAGATGCTCACGTTGCTCTGCATTAACTCAAGATCTCTTATAACGGCAACGCATTCGGGCGTTGCTCTGTCAGGGTAGCCGATGATTATTTCCTTTAGGTCTGCGTGGCTGCAGTTTTCAAGAATAAACTCAACGGTACGGCGCAGAGAGTCCGTTTCTGTTACGGCACCCGTTACGATTGACACACCTTTGAAATCTGTCATTTTAACACACTTTCCGATTTAAATATAATCAATGGTTATATTTGGGTTAAAAGTTATACCATTGCTTCCGAACCACACCGATTCAAGAGCATAGTCTTTCCAGTTTGTTTGGTGCACCTCATTATTAACGCTGATGCGGAGCTTGCGTTTCTGAAGCGGCTTATATTTGCCTGCTATGGTATATTCGAAATAAGTTGCCCAGTCATATTCAAATTCAGATTTGTAATTATTTCTGTAAGGGAGTTTAAGAACTACCTTCTGAAATTCAATGAGTTCCTCAATAATATCATCTTCAACGCCAAGATAACGCAATGACGGTTTGATTTCCCAATAAAACTCATCCAGGCGGAATATTGTTGCAAGGTGAGCCGCCTTTTTGGGCACCCAGGTTATGTTACCGAAAATCGAGTTGGAATAAAGCTCAATCGGCTTTTCTTCTGAAATTGCTTTATAGTAATTATATAGAAAATCATATGCAGGGCGCAAAACGGAATCTGCGTTTTTCTTTGCATAGCGGATTACCATATTATAGATTTCATCATACGGGATGCCTTTTTCATAATGCAGATAAACTGCAATATATTTCATAATTCCGTGGTGATGAAGTGACTCCTCGATACAAGCAAAAACGTTGCAATTAATCCAATCCTCTATGCTCAGAGTGTTTGTGCCGATAATATAAACGGTTTTCTCCTTAACCTCATCGTCAACTTCACTGTGAGCAACAAGCGATTCAACCTCAACGGTCTTGATTCCGTGCTTTGCCATATATTCAGGCTGAGCCATAGGTGAATTGGGCAAAAGCTCGCAGTTATAGGTGGTAATCAATCTGTGCTGACCTGCTTCAAGAAGCTTGCCGATACCCTTGCAGAAGCTCTCATAAGTTTCGCCGGGCAGACCTGTTATAAGCTCGGAATATGTGGTGATACCCTCTTTTCTGTAAAGCGCAATAAGCTCGCTGAATTTATCGAGGCTAATATTCTTTCTGCCGATATTTTCAAGTGTCTGCGGGTCAAGGCTCTGGAAAGAGAGCGTTGCTCCCTCCTTGCTCAGACCGTATTTTTCAAGCTTGCAGCTTATCTCAAAAACACGCTGAGGGTTAGCCTTTGCATAGTTTATGCGCAGTCTTTCAGGGCAACCTGTTTTTTCTCTTTTGTCAATGAGA
>JAFXJO010000121.1 GCA_017532185.1 Clostridia bacterium
ATCTTCCTTTTTGTGCGCAGAACTTTTGTTGCAAAATATAAGCAAACCGTTCTCGGCCCTGCGTGGGCGGTTATTCAGCCGTTTTTCACAACGGTTGTTTATTCCGTTTTCTTCGGCAACATCGCAGGTCTGGGCGCTTCGGGTGTTCCCAACTTCATATTCTATCTTTCGGGCACGATTGTGTGGACTCTTTTCTCTTCGTGCCTGACCGAAACCTCCCACACTTTCACGGGTAACTCCGCAATTCTGGGCAAGGTTTATTTTCCGCGCCTTGTTATGCCCATCTCAACGGCAATTTCACAGTTCATAGGCTTCTTTATTCAGTTTGCCTTTATGCTCTGCTTTATGGTTTATTACATAGTAACCGATGCAGGCATTGTGCCCAATATTTATATTGTAATGTTTCCCCTTGTGCTCATTCAGCTTGCAATTCTCGGTATGGGCTTCGGTATGATTGTTTCGGCTTTAACAACAAAATACCGTGACCTTGCAATGGTAGTCGGCTTCGGCGTGAGCCTCTGGTCATATTGCTCCCCCGTTGCTTACGATATGTTCAGCCGTGAACAGCTTATGAACGGTATAATTTACAAAATCTATATGCTCAACCCCGTTACCCCTGCAATCAACCTTTTCCGCTACGGTTTTCTCGGCACGGGTGAGGTTGACTGGCTGTTTTACGGCATCGGCTGGATAACAACCGCGATTGTTGCGGTTATCGGCGCGCTGATGTTCAGCAAATCTGAAAAAACCTTTATGGATACGGTGTGAGGTGCGGTATGGAAGAATTGGCAATAAGAGTTGAACATGTTTCAAAAGAATACCGTCTGGGTGCCATCGGCGGCGCAACGCTCAAGGGCGAAATTCAGTCTGCAATTGCAAGACTGCGCCACAAAGAAGACCCCAACCTTAAAATCGGCGAAAAGGCTCACGGCAAAAACGAGCGTTTCCTTGCGCTGAACGATTTATCCTTTGATATCAAAAAGGGCGAAACCGTTGGCATCATCGGCAGAAACGGCGCAGGCAAATCAACAATTCTCAAGCTCATCTGCCGTGTAACCGCGCCCTCAAAGGGCAACATATATCTCAACGGCAGAATAACAAGTATGCTCGAAGTCGGCACAGGCTTCCATCCCGAGCTCACGGGCAGAGAAAACGTTTATCTCAACGGCGCAATCCTCGGTATGACAAAGGCCGAAATCGAAAAGAAGTTTGACGAAATCGTTGAATTCTCCGAGGTCGGTCAGTTCATTGATACGCCCGTTAAAAGATATTCCAGCGGTATGAAGGTTAAGCTCGCCTTTGCCGTTGCATCCCACCTTGAGAGCGAAATTATGATTATGGATGAGGTGCTCGCCGTTGGCGACGTTGCCTTCCAGAATAAATGTATTGAACGAATGAAAAAGGTTGCCGAAGAAGAAGGCAGAACCATTCTTTACGTAAGCCACAATATGGCAACCGTCAAAAGCCTTTGCAACCGCTGCGTTGTTCTTTCACACGGTCAGGTTGCTTTTGAAGGCGAAACAGAAGAAGCAATTGCCGTTTATATGCAGGATGAAAATCTTGATAACACAACTTTTTTTGACGTTTCGGGCGCAAAACGCCACCGCAAATGCAATCAGCGCCACCTTCTGCAGAACCTGCATATGTATAAAGCTGAAAACACTATTCTTGAATACGGCGATGTTTTCCCCTTCCGCATTGAATGGAACAGCGAAAATGCCGATGAAAGACTGCTTATGAAAATGGTCATAAACGGCATCGACGCAACACCCGTAGGCGTTATCTTCGGCGGTGAATTAAAACACAACCAAGGCAGAAATTCGGCTGAATTCAAATTCGATACGTCTTACCTTGTACCGGGCAAATACACGGTTGATATCATCCTTTATGACGAGGACGAAAGCGGCAACATAATGTTTTATGACCGCACAACCGCCCTGCGATTTACCGTTGAACACGGCGATAAATCGCTCAAACTCAAACACTGGTTCAAGGATTGGGGCAACGCGGTTTTGCCCTGCATAGAGAAAATTAACGGAGATGAAAAAAATGTTTGATTTTAAAGGCGAAACCTTACTTATAACAGGCGGCACAGGTTCTTTCGGCAATGCCGTGCTTAACAGATTTCTCAAAACCGATATCGGCGAAATCCGTGTTTTTTCGCGTGACGAAAAAAAGCAGGACGATATGCGCCACGAATTCCAGGCAAAAATGCCCGAGGTTGCCGATAAAATCAAATTCTATATCGGCGACGTGCGCAACATTAATTCATTGAGAGATGCTATGGTTGGCGTTGACTATGTTTTCCACGCCGCTGCTTTGAAGCAGGTGCCCTCCTGCGAATTTTTCCCTATGGAAGCGGTTAAAACCAACGTTATCGGCACAGATAACGTGCTCACCGCCGCAGTTGATGCAGGCGTTAAGAGCGTTATCTGCCTTTCAACCGATAAGGCGGCTTACCCCATCAACGCTATGGGTATCACCAAAGCACTCGAAGAAAGAGTTGCAACAGCAAAGGCGCGCAACGTTTCGCCCGATAAAACAAAAATCTGCTGCACCCGTTACGGCAACGTGCTCTGCAGCCGCGGCTCGGTTGTGCCTCTGTGGATTGACCAGATTAAAAACGGTCAGCCCATAACCATCACAAACCCCGACATGACACGCTTCATTATGTCGCTTGAAGAAGCAGTTGACCTTGTGCTTTTCGCTTTCAAAGAATGCGAAAGCGGCGATATCTTTGTGCGCAAGGCTCCTGCCTGCACAATTATGACACAGGCTGAAGCGGTCTGCGAGCTTTTCGGCGGCAAAAAAGAGGATATTAAAATCATCGGTATCCGCCACGGCGAAAAGATGTTTGAAACTCTGCTCACAAATGAAGAATGCGCCAAGGCAGAAGATATGGGTGATTTCTTCCGCGTGCACGCAGATAACAGAAGCCTCAACTACGATAAATATTTCTCGGACGGCGATATAAAGAGAGCCGAGCTTACCGAATTCAACAGCAACAACACCGCAATTCTGAACGTTGAACAGGTTAAAGAAAAGCTCCTTGAACTTGACTACATCAAAGAAAGACTTGCAGAATTCAACGCTTAATCTGAAAAATTACGATTCATAAGGTGATTTTATGAAATACGATGTTAAATTTAAAGACAACGGCAAGCTCAAGCTTCTGATAATCGTTGGCACAAGACCCGAGATTATCCGCCTTTCTGAGGTTATCAAGAAATGCCGCAGATATTTTGATACCGTTCTTGCTCATACGGGTCAGAATTATGATTATAACCTCAACGGCATTTTCTTTGAAAATCTTGAACTTGATGCGCCCGAAGTTTATCTTGACTGTGTTGGCGAAAATCTCGGTCAGACAGTCGGCAACATCATCGCCTCTTCATATGAGCTGATGGAAGAAATCAAGCCCGATGCTCTGCTCATTCTGGGCGATACAAACAGTTGCCTTTCCGCAATCGGCGCAAAGAGACTGCATATCCCCATTTTTCATATGGAAGCAGGCAACCGTTGCAAGGATGAATGCCTGCCCGAAGAAACAAACAGAAGAATCGTTGATATCATATCTGACGTTAACATTGCATATTCCGAGCACGCTCGCAGATACCTTGCCGAATGCGGTCTGCCCAAGGAACGCACCTACGTTTCAGGCTCACCGATGGCAGAGGTTCTCAACGCAAACATTGATAAGATTCTCGCAAGCGATATTCTCGCAAAGCTCGGTCTTGAAGAAAAGAAATATATTCTCCTCTCTGCTCACAGAGAAGAAAATATTGACACAGACAAAAACTTTTTCTCGCTTTTCGGCGCTCTTAATGCGCTTGCAGAAAAATATGATATGCCCATTCTCTATTCCTGCCATCCTCGCTCAAAGAAAAAACTTGAGGCAACAGGCATAAAGCTTGATGAGCGAATCGTTATGCACGAGCCTCTCGGCTTTTCAGATTATAACCGCCTGCAACTTGGAGCATTCGCAGTTGTTTCAGACAGCGGCACTCTGCCCGAAGAGAGCAGTTACTATCTGAGCATCGGCAAGCCTTTCGCTGCCGTTTGCATCAGAACCTCAACCGAGCGCCCCGAAGCGCTTGATAAGGGATGCTTTGTGCTTGCGGGCATTGACGAAAAGAGTCTGCTTCAGGCAGTAGAAACCGCAACAGAGCTCAACTGCAATGCTGAATTTGCAACGCCTGTGCCCGATTATGAGGATAAAAACGTATCAGATAAAATCGTGCGCCTTATCCAGAGTTACACAGGCATTGTCAATAAAATGGTTTGGAGAAAGTTTTAATGAATATTCTTGTTACGGGCGCAAAGGGTTTTGCAGGCAAAAACCTTGTTGCAAACCTGCGCAATATAAAAGAGGGCAAAAACAAAACCCGTCCCTCGATCATAATTGACGAAATATTTGAATACGATATCGATTCCACCCTGCAGGAACTGAACAAATACTGCGAAAAGGCTGACTTTGTTTTTCACCTTGCAGGCATCAACAGACCTAAAGAGCAAAGCGAATTTGCTGGCAACTACGGTGTTCTCGGTACGGTGCTTGATGCATTAAAAACTTGCGGCAACAAAGCTCCCGTTATGCTTTCATCATCGGTGCAGGCTACCCTTGAGG
>JAFXJO010000122.1 GCA_017532185.1 Clostridia bacterium
AGAAAAGGAGGGCATCTGATCATGGCAGGAGGATTAACCTACACAGCTGCAGAATCAACCGCTTTTTCAACTGCTGAAATTTACGGTAAGGCTCTCTGCGAGCTCGGCGAAAAGCATCCCGAGGTTGTAGCTCTCACAGCCGACCTTGGTAAATCAACAACAATCGGTATGTTCGGTGAAAAGTTCCCCGACAGATTCTTTAACGTTGGTATCGCAGAACAGAATATGTTCGGCGTTGCCGCAGGTATGGCAAAGGCAGGTCTTGTTCCCATCCTTTCAACCTTCTCGGTTTTCGCTTCTCTCAGAAGTGCTGACCAGCTTCACACAGACATCTGCTACCAGAACATCAACGCAAAGGTTATTGCTACTCACGCAGGCACATCATTCGGTCAGGCAGGTTCAACTCACCACGCAATCTGCGACCTTGCAGTTTGCCGTTCAATCCCCAACCTTACTGTTATCTGCCCTGCGGACGGTCTTGAAACCTATAACGCAGTTCACGCTGCATACGATAATTTCGGTCCTTACTACATCCGTATCAACAGAGGCTTTGACCGCGTTCTTTATGAGAACAGCGATTACGGCTTCGAGGTTGGTAAGGCTGTTACAATCAACGAAGGCTCCGATATCACCGTTATCGCTTGCGGTTCCTGCGTATTCCAGGCATATCAGGCTGCAAAGTTCCTTGAAACAAACGACGGTCTTAAGGTAAGAGTGCTCAATATGCACACCATCAAGCCCATCGATAAGGAAGCTATCGTTAAGGCTGTTATGGATACACGCCGCATCATCACTGTTGAAGACCATAACGTTATCGGCGGTCTCGGCAGCGCAGTTGCAGAGGTTATCGTTGAAGCAGGTAAGGGCTGTGCATTCAAGCAGCTCGGTATCCCCGATAAGTTTGCTCCCATCGGTCTGCACGAAGATATTATGTCTGCTCTCGGCATTGACCAGAACGGCATCATTGACGCAGTTCGCGAAGTTATGGGTAAGGACTTCGAACTCGACGACGACTGGGACGATGAAGCATAATTTGAGTTATTTTCACTTTCTCGTTCGGTCGCGTATAGAAATACGCTTCCCTCATTGCGAAAGCGAAACTAATCTCAAATTCCAAGATTTATTTTGATTCCCGTTCGGTCGCGTATAGAAATACGCTTCCCTCATTGCGAAAGCGAAACTAATCTCAAATTCCGAGATTTATTTTGATTCTCGTTCGGTCGCGCATAGAAATACGCTTCCCCACAACCCGAAAAATATAAAAAAGGAATGATTTATATGGCTTCGAGAGAAGAATTTTTAACCAATAAAATTTTCCTTTGTGCCGTTCTTCCCCTTATCAAAACAATCGCTATGGATGACCCCAAGCTTGCCAAAAAGTTTGAGCACGCTCACGCAGTTATCCAGGTTAGCGCAAAAGACCCCGATGCTCCCAACGGAAAGTTTTCAACTCATTTCGTTGTTAACAGCGGCGAGTGGATTTGCCACACAGATAAGGTTGCAACCAATGCTCACATTGAACTTGAGTTCAAGAGCATTGAAACAATGAACGCATTCTTTAAAGGAAAAATCGGTCCTGCAACTCTCCCCGCAATGAAGGGCGTTGCAAAGAAGCCTGCAGTTTTTGCCGCATTTATGATGACTCTTCTCAAAATGTCATCACTTCTTACAGCAAAAGAAGCTCCTGCAGACGAAGAAACAAAGAAACTCCTTGTTAAGTGCTATTTCTATCTGCTTTCAAGCGGTATCAGCACGCTCAACAAGCAGGGCCATGAAGAGATCCACAACTGGACTCTCAAGAGCCCTGACAGAGTTTACGCCTGGGCAGTTAACGGATACCCCGAAATCTCGGCATATATCCGCATCAAGGCAGGTAAATCAAAGGCAGGCAGAGGCACTTATAAGCGCGCTCTCCCCTTCTTCACAATGCGTTTCGACTCGCTCGACAGTGCACTCGGCATCCTTATGGGTACCGCAGATATGCTTGAATTCACAAAGGGCGGCCAGCTCATTATGGACGGCGCACCCGAATTCGGCGCTCAGATCGGCGCATATATGATGATGGTCGGTGACTACGCACAGGGCTGATAAAACATAAAAAATTACCGCTGTTTCCAATCGGAAACAGCGGTTTTTGTTTTTGCTGAATTATTTCGTTATGCTTTTATATACCTCATCAATAACTTTTTCGTTTTCTTCAACCGAAAGGTCGGCAACGATTTTGCCGATTCTTTCTTCATTTTCAGAGGAATAAAGGTCGCTTATGCAGGCGGAACGGTACGCCGCATAAACGCTCTCACCCTTATCCTTGAGGTTTTCTTTATAGACGGCAAAAACGCAGTCGTCATAAACGATTATCTGCACGGTTGCATCTTTTTGAGCATAAACAGCATCGAAGAAGCCCTCGGGATAGCCGTCTGAATTCTTTTTGAGAATAACCGTATCCGATGCCGAATAACCCGCATCAAGAAATCCTTTTGTAAAAGCTTCGGGTGTGCTTGTTGCCGAGGTTGCAAATCCTTCAAAAACCGCAAGCATATCGTTTTTCTCTGCCAAAGACATCGGCTCACCGCTTGCAGTGTTGAAATAAACGCAGACTGTTCGGAAGCTTACGTAATTCTCATAAAAATAATTCTGCAGTTTGCTCTCTGCCGCCGCATCGCCCATTCCTTTATCGTAAAGCGCGGAAAAAACAACCTCCTCATATTTCTGCGAGGTTATTATCTTGGTCAGGGTCTGCTTTGAAACGCCGATTTTATTATAGTGGTTTTCGGAACGCATCCAGATATTGTTGACCGTTTCGCTTATCTCAACCTTCTGCGCCGAGGTCAGCGTATCACCCGTATCTCTGAAATCGGTATTGATTGCGATATATCGCTTGCATTCGTTAACTGCCGCTTTTTTGCGTTCGTTTTCAGAAGCGCTTGCTTTAAGATCGTAGCTTTCGGGAGAAGCAACAACCCTGTCCATAAAATAAGCAAAAACCTCTTTGCCGATTTCAGTGCCTTCTATTTTAAGCGCATAATCATCTTTTGCGGAGCAGGCACTCAAAAGCACCAACGCCGCCGCCATAAGCGCCGCAACAAATTTTTTCATAAAAGCCAGCCTTTCGTGATTACTTTTGTGAATATCCATATTAGAATATACCATATTATTTATATTTGCGCAACGAAAAGAAAAAATCTAATGAAAAAATTTAAAAAAGCTCTTTATTCTTTTAAAATTATGCTGTATAATTATTGTGTATCAAAATATTTTGGAGTGAAACATTATGGAAAAAATCAGACTTTTTATTGCAGGCGAAGAATATAACCTTTCAACAGACGACGATCTTGATTACGTTGCAGCTCTCGGCGCAGAGCTTGACAAAAAAATCAGCGCTCTTATGAGCAGCAACACAAGAATTTCCGTCACTCAGGCTGCTATCGTTACTGCTCTTGAATATGCAGACGAAGCAAAGAAATGCGAAATCACCGCTGAAAATCTCCGCACTCAGATTCAGGAATATCTTGAAGACGCCGCAAGAGCAAGAACAGATGCAGAAATCTCAAAGCGCGAAGCTGAAAGACTTTCAAAAGAGCTTGCTTCTCTCAAAGCAGGTAAATAATGGCAGGCGAAATTCTTGCCCCTGCAGGCAGTTTTGAAGCGTTGCAAGCGGCTGTCAGAAGCGGCGCAAACGCAGTTTATCTTGGCGGCAAAGCGTTCAATGCAAGGCGCAATGCTTCCAACTTTGATGACGGCGAACTGAAAAATGCCGTTGAATATTGCCACAAAAGAAACGTTAAGGTTTATCTGACTCTTAACACTCTTGTGAGCGATGGCGAAATACAAACAGCATATGATGCAATAAAATCCGCCTGCGATTCAGGTGTTGATGCCTTTATTGTGCAGGATATCGGACTCGCCGCCCTTGTGCGTCGGGTCTGTTCGTCTGCCGTGCTCCATGCATCTACCCAGATGTCGGTGCAAAGCATCGAAGGCGTTAAAGTTCTTGAAAAGCTCGGTTTTTCGAGAGCAGTTTTACCGCGTGAGCTTTCCGAAAAAGAAATCGCCGCAATCTCGGCGCAATCGGATATGGAGCTTGAACACTTTGTTCACGGTGCTCTTTGTATGTGCGTTTCAGGTCAATGCCTGATGAGCTCGGTGCTCGGCGGCAGAAGCGGCAACCGCGGCCTTTGCGCTCAGCCCTGCCGTCTTCCTTTCGGTGTGAACGGTAAAGGCGGCAACAACTTGAGTTTAAAAGATTTGTCGCTCGTTGACGAGCTTGACCGTCTTGAAAAAGCAGGTGTTTGCTCATTTAAAATTGAAGGCAGAATGAAACGCCCCGAATACGTTGCGGCGGCGGTTACCGCCTGCAAAAACAGCCTCGAAAACAATCCCGACCCCAACCTCAATCGCTCATTGCAGGCTGTTTTTTCACGTTCGGGATTCACAAAAGGTTATTTTGAAAACAAGCTCGGCAAAGAGATGTTTGGCATACGCCGCAAAGAAGACGTTACCGAAGCATCAGGTGTGCTGGGCGATTTGCAAAAGCTTTATGAAAAAGAAAATCCGCTTATCGGCGTTGATTTTTCTCTGACCTTTGCTCCCGAGACACCGCTTTTGCTTACGGCAAGCGCACTCGGCAAAACCGTTTGCGTTGAGGGCAGCGTTCCTCAATCGGCACTCAACAGAGCCGTCACTCGCGATGAACTTTGCGAACGCCTTTCAAAATGCGGCGGCACACAGTTTTATGCAAACTCGGTTGAAGTTGATTTCAGCGACGGACTTTTTGTTTCCGCAGGTGAGCTGAACTCTCTCAGACGCAATGCACTTGCGGAACTTGAAAACGCGATTTCAGAAACCGAAAAATACGAAGTTGATATATACTATAATAATATAGTTCCCCACACAGCAACAATGCGCAAGCTTCACGCAAGATTTTTTGATGCCGCAAGTATCCCCGATAACCTTGACGGTGTTTCGAGAGTGATTGTCCCTCTTGAAACCGACGGTGAAACGGTTGAGCATCTTTGCAAATCGGGCGTTGAGGTTGCGGCAGAAATACCCTCCGCCGTTTTCTCAAATTCTGAAAGATATCTAAAAGACCTTATCCGCCTCAAAACCTGCGGTGTTTCCCTTGCCTGGGTCTGCAACCTTGACGGTATTACGATTGCCGAAAAAGCAGGTCTGCCCTTTGCAAGCGGATTCGGAATGAATATCTTCAACAGTCTTTCGCTTGAAGAAATGAACCGTCTCGGTGCAACCGACTGTCTGCTTTCGTGCGAAGTCAGCCTTTCGCAGGCATCACGTTTGGGCGGTGCAATTAAGCGCGGTATTATGGCTTACGGCAGAATTCCGCTTATGATGACCCGTAACTGTCCCGTAAAAAACGAACTGACTTGTTCGGAATGCGGCAAAAACAGTTTTCTTGTTGACCGAATGGGCGTTGAGTTCCCCGTCAGATGCAAAAACGGCTGCAGCTATATTCTCAACTCCCGTCCTCTTTGGCTCGGTGATAAACAAAGCGATATCCGTAACTGCGATTATGATCTGCTTTATTTCACAACCGAAACAAAAGCGGAAGCCGCGAAAGTTATCGGCGATTATATTTCAGAAAAAAGCGCACAGGGCGATTTCACAAGAGGTCTTTATTATAAAAGTGTATTATAAATTTTAAAAAACTCTTGTATGTTAGCTTTGTCAGGTGTATAATTCCAACATTAAATAAAAAGAAGGTATGTTTATGAGCATCAGAATCGGCATTTACGGTTACGGCAACCTCGGCAGAGGAGTTGAATGCGCCGTTCATCAGAATCCCGATATGGAAATCGTTGCGGTTTTCACACGCAGAGACCCCTCTCTCGTTAAAACCGTTTTCGCCGAAACTCCCGTTTATTCGGCAGATAAAGTTCTTGAATTCAAAAACAACATCGACGTTATGGTTCTCTGCGGCGGCAGCGCAACGGATCTGCCTGTTCAGACTCCTTCTCTTGCCGAAAACTTCAACGTTGTTGACAGTTTTGACACTCACGCACGCATTCCCGAGCATTTCGGCAACGTTGACAAAGCGGCAAAAGCATCAGGCAAAACCGCCATCATCTCCGTTGGCTGGGATCCGGGTCTGTTTTCGCTCAACCATCTCTATGCCGCGGCTATTCTTCCCGAGGGCAAAAATTACACCTTCTGGGGCAAAGGCGTAAGCCAGGGTCACTCCGATGCCATCAGGCGCATTGACGGTGTTGCCGACGCAAGGCAGTATACAGTACCCGTTCCCGCTGCTCTTGAAGCAGTAAGAAGCGGTTCCGACCCTGAACTCACAACAAGAATGAAGCACACAAGAGAGTGCTACGTTGTTGCAGAAGAGGGCGCTGACCTTGCAAGGATAGAAAACGAAATCAAAACCATGCCCAACTATTTTGCGGATTACGATACAACCGTAACCTTCATTTCGCAGGAAGAACTGAACGAAAAGCATTCGGGTCTGCCGCATCAGGGCTTTGTTATCCGTTCCGCACGCACAGGTGCGCAGAGAGAAAACAACCACATCATCGAATATTCTCTCAAACTCGATTCGAATCCCGAGTTCACTGCAAGCGTACTTGTTGCCTATGCAAGAGCCGCTTATAAACTCAACGCAAAAGGCGAAGCAGGCTGCAAAAGTGTGCTTGATATTGCTCCCGCAATGCTTTCTCCCTATTCAGGCGACGAGCTTTTCAGATATCTTTAATGCATTTTTATGTTAAAATTGACATATATTATAATGTAATTATAATTAAAAACGCATTCAAACTTACAAATTTCACAAAATCAAAAAAAGTTCTTGACTGCAAGGGTAGTATATGATATCATTATTCTACCTCTGCAGGAGGGTTCTTTTTTTGCGCCCGAAAACTTAATGTTACGCAGAGGGAGGCTTGAGCAGCAGCTTTGGTTGCCTGATAGACTTAAGCTGCGCTAAAAATTCCGATTAAATGGAGGTGCCGCACATGGCTGCTAACGGTAAAAGAGTAAAGATTACACTTTCTTGCACCGAATGCAAACAGCGTAATTACAACACAATGAAAAACAAGCAGAACACACCCGACAGGTTGGAGATGAACAAGTACTGCCGTTTCTGCAAGAAACACACTCTCCACAAAGAATCCAAATAATTAAAGCGGGAGGATAAACCTATGGCTAAAAAGGAAGTTTCCCAGGCAGCAGAAAAGGTTGCCGCCGCTGAAAAGAAAAAAGACAAGAAACCCGCTAATCCTAACGGTAATTTCTTTGTCGGAGCCGGCAAGGCGATCAAAAAGTTCTGCAAAGATCTCAAGGGCGAAATCAAGAAGATTGTTTGGCCCGATGCAAAAACTGTTGGTAAATCAACTTTAGTTGTTCTCGCAGTAGTTATCGTAGTAGGTCTTATTATTTTCGGTATCGATACTCTTCTCACAGAAGGTGTTGCAGGTCTTCAGGGCCTTGCTGAAAAGAAAGAGGCTGCTGAAGCAGCAACACAGGCCGCTGCCGCAATCAATTCAGCCGGTACGTTCATCGGCTAAGACCTGGAGGTTTTAAAATGTCACTTGACACAAGATGGTATGTTGTTCATACCTACTCCGGTTATGAGAACAAGGTTGCAACCAACATCGAAAAGATGGTTGAAAACCGCAAAATGCAGGATCAGATTCTCGAGGTCAAAATCCCCACCGAAATCGTCGTTGACGCTGAGAAAAAGAAAGAGGTTGAACGCAAGCTCTTTCCGGGATATGTTCTCGTTAAAGTTGCAGTTTCGCCCGATAAGGATAACCGCCCCGCTATGAGCGATGAGGCTTGGCTTTTAATCCGAAACACTCGCGGCGTTACGGGCTTTGTTGGTCCTGAAAACAAGGCAATACCTCTTACCGACGAAGAAGTTATCAGGCTCGGAGTTGAGAAGAGAAGCGTTGAGGTTTCCTATAACGTTGGCGACACAGTCAACATTATCGACGAAATCTTTGACGGCTTCAGCGGTGTTGTTGAAGAAATCGACCTTGATAACAATATGGTTAAGGTTACGGTTTCCGCACTCTTTGGCAAAGAAACCACAGTTGAGCTTGAGCTTGACCAGGTTGAGCTTGCCGAATAATCACGGTAATTTGAGGGTTGAACCCTTTCAAATTTAGTGCCTTAACGGCACAGTCAGAGCGATTCGCTCCGGCTTCGTGGGAGGAGCAAAAATTTAAGGTTGCTCCGCCATTTACCACATTATATTGGAGGTTTTAATTATGGCACAGAAAGTTGTTGGCTTAATTAAGTTACAGATTCCCGCAGGTAAGGCCACTCCGGCTCCCCCTGTAGGTCCTGCCCTCGGTCAGCACGGCGTTAACATTATGTCCTTCACAAAGGAATTCAATGAACGCACAAAGAACGATATGGGTCTTATCATCCCCGTAGTTATCACAGTTTATGCTGACCGCACATTCTCATTCATCACCAAGACTCCGCCCGCTGCAGTTCTTATCAAGAAGGCTTGCGGCATTGACAGCGGTTCAGGCGTTCCCAACAAAACCAAGGTTGCAACAATCACATCCGAACAGGTTCGCAAGATTGCTGAGCAGAAGATGCCCGACCTCAACGCTGCAACAGTTGAAGCAGCTATGAGCATGATCGCCGGCACAGCTCGCTCCATGGGCGTTACCGTAACCGATTGATTGCATACTGTGGGAGGAACAAATCCGATTAACCACATGATTGGGAGGAAAAATTAACATGAAACACGGAAAGAAATATGTTGAAAGCGCAAAGCTCGTAGATAAGGCTACTCTCTACGACGTAAACGAAGCGCTTGATCTTGCAGTTAAGACTGCAAGTGCTAAATTTGACGAAACTGTTGAAGTTCACGTTCGTCTGGGCGTTGACTCACGTCACGCTGACCAGCAGGTCAGAGGCGCTGTAGTTCTCCCCAACGGCACAGGCCGTACAGTAAGAGTTGCTGTTTTTGCTAAGGGCGCAGATGCTGATGCAGCTGCCGCAGCAGGCGCAGAAGTTGTCGGCGCTGAAGACCTTGTTGCAAGAATCCAGGGCGAAGGCTTCATGGATTTCGACGTTTGCATCGCAGCACCCAATATGATGGGTCTCGTCGGTCGTCTCGGTAAGGTCCTCGGTCCCCGTGGTCTTATGCCCAGCCCCAAGGCAGGTACTGTTACTCCTGACGTTGCTAAGGCTGTTACAGAAGCTAAGGCAGGTAAGATTGAGTATCGTCTTGACAAAACCAACATCATCCACTGCCCCATCGGTAAGGTTTCCTTCGGTGCAGAGAAGCTTGGCGAAAACTTCACCACTCTTCTTGACGCTATCATCAAGGCTAAGCCCGCTGCTGCTAAGGGTCAGTACATCCGTTCCTGCGTTCTCGCAACCACAATGGGTCCCGGCGTAAAGGTTAACCCCAACAAGGTCGGCACAACTCAGGAAGCATAATTTAAAAAAATGCTTGACACACACATGAAAGTGTGTTATCATAGCTAAGCTGTTCTTTTTAAGACAGCAGGTGCTTTTCGCATAAAGGTTATAAAACCGCCTGCCGAGAGAGGATGCATACAGATATTTTCATAATATAAGTATGTTATGCCCTTTCTGCAGATGCGGAAAGGGCTTTTAATTTTGTTATTCAACCAACGGAGGTGAAAATAAATGCCCAGCGCAAAAGTTTTAGAGCAGAAAAAGCAGGTTGTTGCAGAACTTACCGAGCAGCTTCAGAACTCAGTAGCAGGTGTTGTTGTTGACTACAAGGGCATCAACGTTGCTGATGATACCAAACTCCGTAAGGAGCTTCGTGAAGCAGGCATTAAGTACACTGTAGTTAAGAACACTCTTCTCGGTCTCGCTGCCAAGAACGCAGGTCTTGACGATCTCTGCAACGTTCTCGAGGGTACAACAGCTATCGCTATCAGCCCCGAAGACCACACAGCAGCTGCAAGAATCCTTTCCAAGTTTGCTGACACTCACAAGAACTTCTCCGTTAAGAGCGGTTATCTTGACGGCGCTGTTGTTGACACAGCAACAATCGATTCACTCGCAAAGCTGCCCACAAGAGAAATCCTTCTTGCAACAGTTTGCAACGCATTCAACGCACCCATCGCTGCTTTCGCACGTGTTATCCAGGCTATTGTTGATAAGGACGGCGAAGCCGCTCCTGCAGCAGCTGAAGCAGCACCCGCAGAAGCATAATCAAATTTTAGTTTAAAAATTATTTATTAATTGGAGGAAAATAAAATGGCATCAGAAAAGATTGCAGCAATGATTGAAACAATCAAAGAACTCACAGTACTTGAGCTTTCAGAGCTCGTTCACGCAGTAGAAGAAGAATTCGGCGTATCCGCAGCTGCTGCTGTAGCTG
>JAFXJO010000123.1 GCA_017532185.1 Clostridia bacterium
CCCGTTCAACGGCACGGCAGAGGCAACCGTCGGCTCTCCCGTGCTGGAGGGTGATTTGCTTATAAGCGGCATTGAAGAAAACAAAGACCTGAGTGCAAACTTGTGCAGAGCAGACGGCTATGCCGTAGCAAAAACCGTACGAAAAGCAGAACATCTGCTGCCGATTAACTTTACGGCACAAAAACCGACTGAACAAAAAAAGAAATACACCCTGCATTTTCTGTTTTTTGATATTCCGCTCGGCAAAGTGTCTGCTTCAGGGTTTGCCGAAAGCAGCTTTCTTTGCATAAACAACGTTGTGTTGCCCGCCGGCATAACCAAAACCGTTTCCGAATTTTCGGGTGAACACAAATGTGCTCTTAACAAAAAGGATGCCGTGCTTCTTGCAACCTTGCGATTCAGCGAAGCACGGCTTGAGGAATTCAGAGGTATGGAGATTGAAAATGACAGGGTGAGCGTGCAAACAAATGATAAAACCGTTATAATAAGCGGTGAATATGATTGCATAGAAAATATCGGTGTTCCGTCGCCGATAGAGGTTGAGAACAACGCTTCGTGAGTTTTTGGGGACTGCCTCACGGAGATGAAGAAGCCGTTTTCTTCCGATGACAGGCGTATGTATATACGTTAAATCGGAAAAAACGGCTAAAAAGAAACAATCACCCAAGCTTTTATTCCCGTACAATAACAAAAACAGGCTCGCAGTGCGAATTCCACTGCAAGCCTGTTGCTTTTATGTTACGTTTTCTTTTGTTCTTCGCTTCGTGAGGCAGTTCCGAATCAGAATGTGCCTTCGTTGATAACTACGTCAAGCATATCGGGAAGCATAATAAGGAACTTGGGAAGCCAGTTTGTGAATGCATAAATTGCAAGACGAATGAAGCTGGGAACAACACCGAGAATATATTCAAACTCGCTTGTTGTGTTATCACCTTCAAATGTTGCAACATTCTTGCCTGTTTCCTTTGTGAGTGTGTAAGTATCAATAGCAGTGATAACGGGGTTGCCGTTTGCATCGGGTTCATCAGCAAGAATATAAGCTGTTACGGTAAGGTTGCCGCCGTCAACGCTTACGCAGTTGAAGCAACCGCCGATATTTGTATCCTTTGACTGATCCCAATCTTCGCCGTCCCAGTAGTTTGCATAGCCGTGCTTCTGAACTGTCATGGCATCGATGAAATCGGTATCAAGATAATGGTCTGCAAGGAATGAACGAACTTCATATCTCTTTGCGCCTGCTGTGCCTGCAAGAACGTAAACTGTGCCGTCATCAGCAACTTTATTGTTCTTGAGAGCCTTTGTGCGAAGATACATATGGTCGTGACCACTCATAACGATATCAACGTCGCACTTATCAAGAGTTTTTGCAAGTGATTCCTGAAGATAGAGAGCATCGGGCCACTTTGCATCCTTGCCCAGTGAGTAGGGTGACTTGTGCATGAAAACGATTTTCCAGTCCTTATCGGTGCTGTTCATATCGTTCTTGAGCCATTTGAGCTGTGCGTTTGAGGTTGCGAGAAGGTCGTTTGTGTTGAGAACTGCAATGTGAGCATTGCCGTAATCGAAAGAATAGTTTACGCCGTCCTTAACCTGAACGCTTTCGCTTGTGTCGAGGCAGAACATATTGTTGAACCAATATTCAACACCGAGACCGTCGTGGTTACCTGCAATGGGAACAAGGGTTGTTGACGCATTTGCTTTTCTGAAACTGCTGTCATACCAGTCCCACTCTTCGTTTGTGCTGTCATCAGTGAAGTCACCGAGATTTACAACGAATTCAGCGCCGGGCATTGTTTCAAAAGCTGCGTCAAGAACTTTTGCGCCCTTGAGGAAGTTTTCTTCGTTGCCTGCCTGAACGTCAGCAATAGCGATAAATTCAAACTTGCTGTCACCGTTATCGGTAACAAACTCACCGAGTTCGCTGAAAGTTGTTCCGTTGCCTACTCTGTAGCTGTATGTTTTACCTGCTTCAAGACCTGAAACAACAGCCTGATGGCAGAAATTGCCTTCCCATTCGATTACGTCTTCGTAATCAACGGTTGCATTGACAAGCTGACCGTCAGCACCGTAAATTTCAACCTTGCTTTCGGTATTTGCCTTTGTGTACCAGCAAAAACCTCTGCTGCTTGATGCATCACCGTTCATTGCAACGGAAATGCGGAAGGGTGCGTTTTCAGCGGCATCTTCTGCAAATGCCATAAACATAAAGCTTGTTGAAAGCACTGCAAAGCAAAGAATAACGCTGATTACTTTGAGAAAATTCTTCTTCATTTTAATCCTCCGATTTATTTAAGGATAATGGTTTCGTCATATTCGGGAAGCCATTTACCTGTTTCAAGGTTTCTTGCTCTGAAGATGATCTCCTTATCATATACCTCAACAATATAGCCGAGACCTGAACCGTTCATCTTACCGTCTTTGTTGTCGATTGAAAGAGCAGGAACGTTAACGATGTGAAGCTTGTCTTCGATGATTTCGTAGGAAGCATCACCAAAACCTGTGTGGAGGTGACCTGTGACAAAAATAACGTTGTCATATTTTAAAAGAATTTCTTTGATCTCGTCGCTCTGATCACCAACGGAACCTGCGTTGAGGTTTGTGCCGTTGCCCCATGTGTTGGGAAGGTCGTGAGTGAGCTTGAGAGGCTGATGGCAGATAACGAATGTGGGGTTGCCGTTTTCTGCGGCAAGTTCACTGTCAAGCCATGCAAGCTGTTCATCGCTGATAAAAGCTTCTTCAAAAGTTGCTTTGTCTGAGCCGAGAACGATGAACTTATAGCCGTTGATTGTTTCGGAGAAACTGAGAGAATCAACAGGGTCAACGTTATTATTGAGCGCGTTCGAGAATGATGTGAAGCGTTCAACAACCTGATTATATGAACGGAGTCTGATATCGTGGTTACCTGCTGACATAATGTAGCGGCAATTTTCAAGACCCTTGAGACCGTCATAAACAAGCTGATACTCTTCTGCAAGACCGTTTTCTGCAATATCGCCGGCAACGATAACCGCATCCATTCTTTCGCTTGCGTGAAGGTCTTCCATTGCTGCGCCGAAAACTGCATATCTGTCAAACATATAGTTTGAAATCTGAGTGTCGCCAAAAGCTGCAAAAACAAGTTTTACGTTGTCTGCATCCTGGGGCTTGATGGGGTCGTCAGTTGCAGGAGGAGCAATTGCAACTGAAACGGAAACTGACATTGCGAAGAAAATTGAAAAAAGTTTGAGAAAAAACTGCTGAATAAAGTTGAGTGACAAGACTCACACCTCCATAAAAAATATACACTAAATAATAGCATTTTTGTGCAAAAAAGTCAAGCAACAAAACTTTCGCCTGCCGTATCTTTTTTCAGCACCGCAACTTTATATCTTAACCCCAAAATGAAGGGATAACCATTAATTGATATGTTTATACAAATTATTTTCAAAAAAATCCATCAATTTGGAATAATTAAAGGTTTACAAATATAGAAAAAGGTGTTAATATATTGAGTGGTGTTTTAAAACAAATTCACTTCGTACAAATTTTTAGGAGGAAAAGAATATGGCAAGAATCAAGAAGACCATGGACGGAAACAACGCTGCTGCTCACGTTTCCTATGCTTTCACAGAAGTAGCCGGTATTTACCCGATTAC
>JAFXJO010000003.1 GCA_017532185.1 Clostridia bacterium
AAAATCTTTGAGCCGTCGGGGCCTTCCCACCAGAAGGTATTATACTGCCAGGGGTTGGTATCGTTCCAGATACCCATCTTATGGGTTACAAAGTATTCAACGCCTGCCTTTTTGAGAATCTGAGGCATAGCATAACCGTTACCGAAAACGTCGGGAACCCAGCAGGTTTTGGGAGTGATGCCGAAGGTCTTTTCAGCATATCTTACGCCGTGAAGGAGCTGACGGACAAAAGATTCACCCGAAACAAGGTTACAGTCGGGTTCAACCCACATTGCGCCGATATATTCCCATCTGCCTTCATCAATGCGTTCTTTAACCTGCTTGAAGAGGTTGGGATATCTCTTTTCCATCTCGATATATGTGGGAGCTGTGCTCTGCGAGAAGATGAAATCGGGATACTGTTCCATAAGGCGGAGCATTGTTGCGTGAGTTCTGCCGAGCTTACGGACATACTCTTTATAAGCCCACATAAATACGATATCAAGGTGGGAGTTACCAACGAGTGAGAGCATACCCTCTGTCTTATAGTTGGGGTTATTATAAACTCTTGCTTTAAGAACCTTCTGAGCCTCAAGAAGACCTACCTTGAATTCATCGCCTGTTACGTCAAAGTTAACGTATGTGAAGGCTTCCTTAAGAGCGCTTCTGATAAGCTCTGCAAGACCTGTGTCAAGAACAGGCATAAAGAGAGCGTTGAAGATAGCCTTGAAATCCCAATAAACTTCTTCGATTACGGGATCAACAACACCGATGAATGAGCATGAAAGAGTTTTAACTGTTGATTCGTTTGAGTGCCATACATAATATGACTCGATATCAACGTCATAATGCTTGCCTGCTTCTGCTGCGTTTGAAAGAAGAACGCTGTTACGGAAGGGGTCAAGACCCTGATAAGGCTCACCGTTAAGTGAAAGAAGCGAGTCACCGCCGAAATAAACGTTGAGAGTAACCTTTTTGCCTGCAAAGCGCTCGGGAATATCGAATGAATTCTTGAAGAATGCGCTCCAGCCGTTGTTGCCCCATTTATCGCCTACGTTGAGGTCTTTCCACTCGTCATAAAGATATTCATAATCGCCGATACCCTTATAAATGCACTCCTTCATTTTCCATGCAGGGAGAGATTCGATATCGGTATAGATTCTCTTCTTGAGGGTTTTGAGTTTTACGTTAACAACGTCGTCAAATGAGAAAATGCCTCTCTGCTTGCCTTTGGTGGCATCGCGCCAGTCGTCAACGTGAGCGTCCATTGCGTCAAGAGCCGCAACGGCGTCAAAATTTTTGATTTCTGCCAACTTGCATCGTCCTTTCTTTATGTAAAATGAATTAAGTATAAACAAGTCAAATTATACCACATACAGTATAGCACCAAACAATGAAGATTTCAACAATAAAAAGTTTTAAAATATTTGATTTTGTGATTTACATATTCAAAACAATGTGTTAGAATATTGTGAATTTTATTTTTTGAAAGGAAATAGCTATGCTTCTCGACAAAACAATCATCATTCCCGACCTCGGTCCCGTTGGCCCCGAGAGCGGATTTCATCTTCTTGAAACAACAGAAGACGGCAAGTTCATAACCGGCAAAAACGGCGTTGAAAACATCGTTGCCACAGGCGACAAAAAGGTTGAATTCGTTTCGTTCGGCAGCCACACCCTTGCAGGCGTTAAATCAGCCATTGCCTACCCTGTTTATTATCCCGTTTATCCCGTTAAAACAGAGTATCCTCTCAACGCAGTTCTTATGGACCTTGACGGCACAACTGTACGCAGCGAGGATTTCTGGATCTGGATTATCCAGATGAGCACCGCAAGTATGCTCGGCAACCCCAAATTCGAGCTTGAAGACGCTGACCTTCCCTTTGTTTCGGGTCACAGCGTTTCAGAGCATCTCCAGTATTGCATCGATAAATACTGCCCCGGCGAATCTCTTGAAAAGGCAAGAAACTTCTATTTCGAACATACTCACAGAGAAATGGAAGAAATCATGGCAGGCAGAGGCAAGGAAGGCGCATTCACACCCACAGAGGGCGTTAAGGATTTCCTTCTTGAACTCAAGGATATGGGCGTTAAAATCGGTCTTGTTACATCGGGTCTTTACGAAAAAGCCTGGCCCGAAATTCTCTCCGCTTTCCGCACGCTCGGTATGGGCGACCCCAAGGATTTCTACGATGCAATCATCTCTGCAGGTTTCCCGCTTCGCAAGGGCAGCGTAGGCACACTCGGCGAGCTTTCACCCAAGCCTCATCCCTGGCTCTATTCCGAAACCTCAATCGTAGGTCTCGGCGAAGCTTTTGCTGACAGAAACAGAGTTGTCGGCATTGAGGACAGCGGCGCAGGCGCTTGCTCCGTTCGTCTTGCAGGCTACACAACAATCGGCATCGCAGGCGGTAACATCGAATCCAGCGGCACAAAGGCTGTTTGCTCACACTTCTGCAACAACTTTGCCGAAATTATGAAAATAATCAAAGGTTAAGGAGATACATTATGGATAAGAACAATAAGATTCAGTGCCATTTTATATCAAACACTCACTGGGACAGAGAATGGCGTTTCTCTGCTCGCCGCACACAGCATATGCTCGGCTATATGGTTGATATGCTTCTCGATATTCTTGATAAGAATCCCGATTATAAGCATTTCCACTTTGACTCGCAGACTATGCCCATTCAGGATTACCTAGAGGTTTATCCCGAAAAGAAAGAAAAGCTTCAGAAATATATCAAGGAAGGCAGAATCGCTGTCGGTCCCTGGTTCTGTCTGCCCGATGAATTCACAGTCGGCAGCGAAGCTCTTGTGCGCAACCTTCTTCTCGGTCACAAAATCGGCAAAGAGATGGGCGGCATAAGCAAAACAGGCTATTCACCCTTCGGCTGGGGTCAGATTTCGCAGCTTCCCCAGATTTATTCCGGCTTCGGCATCAACTTTGCTTCTTTCTACAGAGGCATAAACACATACAAAGCTCCCCGTTCCGAGTTCTTCTGGGAAAGCCCCGACGGCACAAGAATTTGGGCATCACGTCTCGGCAAGAGACCCCGTTACAATATCTGGTACGTTGTTCAGAGACCTGTTTATTTCAATCAGGAAAACGAAAACAACAGAGATATGCTCTGGAACGATAACAACGGCGTTTTCAAGCTCATCGACAGAGATTGGAAGCTTGACTATCAGTATACTCATCCTTTCTATGAGTATCACGGCGAAAACATTCAGGCAAGAGCAGAGCAGGCTATCGCAGAGCAGAACGCTGACTGGACAACCAACCACCGTTTCTGGTCGGCAGGTCACGATTCATCCTGCCCCGACGCAAGAGAAGTTCAGCTCATCAAAGACCTCGATAACGCTCTTCCCGATGCAGACGTTTTCCACAGCACTCTTCGCGAAATGGAACAGAGCATCATTGATAACTTTGACCCCAACTCACCCGTTCTCAAGGGCGAAATGCGCGACCCCTACACCAAGGGCAGCGTAAGCATTCTCTGCGGCTGGATTCTTTCTGCAAGAACCTATATCAAGCAGGAAAACTTTGACACAGAGAGAAGACTCATCAACTACGCAGAGCCTTTTGCAGTTTTTGCATCTCTCGCAGGTGCTCCTTATCCCCAGAATTTCATTGACCTTTCATATAACTATCTTCTCCAGAACCACGGTCACGACAGCATCGGTTCCTGCGGCAGAGACGTTGTTTATGAAGACGTTATGAGCCGTTACAGACAGTCAAGAGAGCTTTCAAGTTGCATCTTTGAACGTGCATTTATGGATATCGCAGGCGATATTGACCTCAAGTCATTCAGCCGCGACGATGCCGCAATCGTTGTTTTCAACCCCGCTCCCTTCAAGAGAAGCGAAACCGTAAACCTTCGCGTTGAGATTCCCGCAGAATGGAAAACAGGCACATTCGAGCTTCTTGATGAAGACGGCAGCGTAATCAAATATCAGGTTATCGAATCAAACGATAACAACGCACAGATTATCCAGAACCCCAACGATACCGCAAACGTTCTTCACACAAGACAGCGCCTTATCGCTGCAGAGGTTAAGGATATTCCTGCAATGGGTTACAAAACCCTCAAGATGCGTCCCACATATAACGTTCGCGCAACAACTCCCGTTACTCTTCTCAAGACAAATCAGGTTATGGAAAACGAATATCTTCGCGTTTCATTCAACAGCAACGGTACTTACAACGTTCTTGATAAGGAAAACGGCAAATCATACGAAGGTCTCGGTTTCTTCAAAGACGGCGGCGAAATCGGCAACCCCTGGGAGCACTTTGTTCCTGAATTCAACGAGATTTTCACAACTCTCGGCGAAAAGGCAACAATCACTCTCCTTCGTGACGGTGAATTTGAAACCGCATACAAGATTTCAATGCGTTGGATGCTGCCCGAAAAGCGTTCCGCTGACGAAAAATCAAGAAGCATTCACAAGCTTCCCGTTGATATCGACAGCGTTGTTACTCTCCGCAAGGGCGCAAGATTTGTTGAGATTGAAACAACAATCAACAACCGCTGCGAAGACCATTATCTTCAGGTTGCATTCCCCACAAACATCAAGAGCGAATTCTCATATGCACAGGGTCAGTTTGACGTTCTCAAGCGTCCCGTTGCTCTTCCCGATTACTCTCTCTATGATGAAATCCCGATGACAGAGCATGCCATGAATTCATTCGTTGACCTCACAGACGGCAAGGTAGGCGCTGCTCTTCTCAACACAGGTCTCAAGGC
>JAFXJO010000124.1 GCA_017532185.1 Clostridia bacterium
CATTCTTATCAAATCAACTCCCGAAGGCGCAAGAGACTATCTTGTTCCCAGCCGTATCCATAAGGGCAAGTTTTATGCTCTGCCCCAGTCACCCCAGCTTTATAAGCAGCTTTCGATGGTTGCGGGCTTTGACAGATATATGCAGATTGCGCGTTGCTTCCGCGACGAGGACTTGAGAGCTGACCGTCAGCCCGAATTCACACAGATTGACCTTGAAATGTCTTTCGTTGATATGGAAGACGTTCTCGCAATCGGTGAAGGCTATATGGAAAGAGTTTTTCGCGAAGCTATCGGAGCTGAAATCAAACTTCCGCTGCCCAGACTCACTTATAAAGAAGCTATGGAGCGTTACGGCTCCGATAAGCCCGATACCCGTTACGGTATGGAAATCTATGACCTTACCGAAACTGTCAGAAATTGCGGCTTCGGTGTTTTCACGGGCGCAATCGAAGCAGGCGGCAGTGTAAGAGGTATCACAGCAAAGAATGCTGTTAACGTTTACACCAGAAAAGAAATCGATAAGCTTACCGAAACTGCAAGAGGTATTGGCGCAAAGGGTCTTGCCTGGATAAGAATGAACGAAGACGGAACCTTCAGTTCATCTTTTGCAAAGTTCCTCACAGAGGAAGAGATGGCGGCAGTTCTTAAGGCTGCAGGCGCAGAAGCAGGCGACGTTGTTATCATCGTTGGTGACACAAAGAATTCGCTTGTTCTCTCGGTTCTCGGCTCACTTCGCCAGATCGTTGCAAAGAAGCTTGATATTATTCCCGAGGGTATTTATAACCTGCTCTGGATTACCGAGTTCCCGTTCTTTGATTGGGATGAGGATTCACAGCAGTTTGTTGCAATGCATCATCCCTTCACCTCACCTATGGATGAATGCCTTGATTACCTTGAAACCGATAAGGCTTCCGTCAGAGCAAAGGCATATGACCTTGTTCTCAACGGCGTTGAGCTTTGCTCGGGTTCAATCAGAATCACCAATCCCGACCTTCAGGGCAGAATTTTCTCGCTCCTCGGTCTTAGCGAAGAAGAAGCACACACAAAGTTCGGCTACCTGCTTGACGCTTTCAAATACGGTGCTCCTCCTCACGGCGGCATGGGTATCGGTCTTGACAGACTTGTTATGCAGATGCTCGGCTGCGAATCGCTTCGCGACGTTATCGCATATCCCAAGGTTCAGAACGCAAGCGAACCTATGACAGATTGCCCTGCAGTCGTTGACGAAGTTCAGCTTCGCGACCTCGGAATCACAGAAATGGAAACAGACGAATAATCTGTTTAATGTAAATAATGCAGATGCATTTTTATAGAAAGGATGTTTTTTCAATGGCAAGAGTCTTTAATTTTTCGGCAGGTCCCTCAATGCTTCCCGAAAGCGTACTTAACCGAGCAGCTGCGGAGATGCTCGATTATAAGGGTAGCGGCCAGTCAGTTCTTGAAATGAGCCACCGTTCAAAGGTTTATGAAGAAATCATCTTTGGCGCACGTGACCTTTTCAAAGAAGTTATGAACATTCCCGATAACTATAAGGTTATCTTCTGCCAGGGCGGCGCTTCAACTCAGTTTGCAGCCATCCCCCTTAACTTCCTCAACGGAAGCGGCAAGGCAGACTATGTTCTTTCGGGTCAGTTCTCAACAAAGGCTTATAAAGAAGCCACAAAGTACGGCGACATCAAGGTTGTTGCTTCATCAAAGGAGCAGAATTTCAGTTGCATTCCCGAGCTTGATAAAGCAAACTTCACACCCGATGCAGACTATTTCTATATCTGCCAGAACAACACAATCTACGGCACACGTTTTACCGAACTTCCCGACACAGGTAACGTTCCGCTTGTTGCAGACGTTTCATCCTGCTTCCTTTCAGAGCCTATGGACGTTTCAAAATACGGCGTTATCTACGGCGGTGCTCAGAAAAACGTTGCTCCTGCAGGCCTGACCGTTGTTATCGTCAGAGAAGACCTTCTCGGTAATGCAAGAGATTATACCCCCACAATGCTTGACTACAAAACACTTGCAGATAACGATTCGATGTATAACACACCTCCTTGCTATTCCATTTATATGTGCAAGCTTGTGCTTGAATGGATTAAGAATCTCGGCGGTCTTGAGGCAATGAAGCTTCATAACGAAAAGAAGTGCTCCATCCTCTATGATTTCATCGATTCCAGCAATATGTTCCATAACCCCGTTAAGAAGAGCGACCGTTCACTCATGAACGTAACCTTCGTAACAGAGAGCGATGAACTCAACGCAAAGTTTGTCAAGGAAGCAACAGAAGCAGGCTTTGTTAACCTCAAGGGTCACCGTTCAGTCGGCGGCATGAGAGCTTCAATCTATAACGCAATGCCCATTGAAGGCGTTGAAAAGCTTGTTGACTTCATGGCTGAATTCGAAAAGAACAACTAAAGGAGAATTGTTATGTTTAATATTTTAACCTTAAATAAAATCTCCAAAAACGGTCTTGACCGTCTTGATAATACCCTCTTCACCTGCGGCGATTCAATTGAAAATCCCGACGCAATCCTTGTGCGTTCCGCTTCAATGCACGAAATGGAGCTTTCCGAAAATACAGTTGCAATCGCAAGAGCAGGCGCAGGCGTAAACAATATTCCCATCCCCGCTTGCAGCGATAAGGGCGTTGTTGTTTTCAATACTCCCGGTGCAAACGCAAACGCTGTTAAAGAGCTTGTTATCTGCTCACTTTTCCTTGCTTCAAGAAAGGTTGCCGCTTCTCTCGACTGGTGCAAAACACTCAAGGGCGAAGGCGAAAACGTAGGCAAGCTCGTTGAAAAAGGAAAGAGCAATTTCGCAGGACCCGAAATTCTCGGCAAAACACTCGGTATCGTCGGTCTCGGTGCAATCGGTGCTCTCGTTGCTGAAAGCGCAAAGGCTCTCGGAATGACCGTTATCGCTTATGACCCCTTCGCAGCAGGCAAAACCGATATCAAGCTTGTTGAGCTTGACGAAATCTTTGCACAGAGCGATTACATCACCCTCCATGCTCCCCTCAATGACGTCACAAGAGGCATGATTAACGCAGAGTCACTCGCAAAGATGAAGGACGGAGTAAGAATTCTCAACTTTGCAAGAGGCGAGCTTGTTGCTTCAAAGGATATCATTGAAGCTCTTGCAAGCGGCAAAGCTGGTGCTTATGTAACCGACTTCCCCACCGATGAACAGCTCGGTGTTGACGGCGTAACAGCTATTCCTCATCTCGGTGCTTCCACACCCGAATCAGAAGAAAACTGCGCACGCATGGCAGCAGTTCAGCTCAAGAGCTTCCTTGAGACAGGTAACATCAAGAATTCCGTAAATATGCCGGCATTCAATGTTGCACGTC
>JAFXJO010000125.1 GCA_017532185.1 Clostridia bacterium
ATTTAACAAAATTGCAGAAAGAAGCAGGTTTGAGCTTGCTTCCTTCTGCAACCCAAGCGGGATTTTATGAAAGGTACGGTAGACTTAAATGGCAGAGCTTACCCCGAAGATGAAGCAATATTTTGAGATAAAAAAGAATTACCCTGACACAATTCTTATGTTCCGTCTGGGTGATTTCTATGAGATGTTCTTTGACGATGCAAAGCTTGTTTCAGCAGAGCTTGAGCTTGTGCTCACGGGCAGGGATTGCGGTCAGGAAGAAAGAGCGCCCATGTGCGGTGTGCCCTTCCACAGCGCGGATTCTTATATTGCACGCCTTGTTGCAAAGGGCTATAAGGTTGCAATCTGCGAACAGCTTGAGGACCCCTCAACCGCAAAGGGGCTTGTTAAAAGAGACGTAACGCGCGTTCTCACTCCCGGCACCGTTATTGAGAGCACAATGCTTGATGAAAGCAAGAATAATTTCCTTGCTTGTATCTATGCTTCAAAAAATAATATAGGTCTTTGCTTTGCCGATATCTCCACGGGCAGCGTTCACGTAACGGATTTCGAAAGCAAGAATGCACAGCGCAGAATTATCAATGAGATGGGCAGATTTATGCCCAGCGAAATCATTATCAATTCCGATGTGCTCAAGCTTACGCAGGTAACGGATTTTATCAAATCCAGGCTCAATTCATCCTGCGATTTGCTTGATGATGATTGCTTTGACCTTTCAAAAGCTTCCGCTATGATTATGAAGCATTTCGGTATAAACTCACTTTCGGATATTTCTCTCGGAGATGCGCCTGCCGCCGTTTCGGCTCTGGGTGCGGTTATGGATTATCTGAGAAGCGTTCAGAAAACCGAACTTGAAAATATCAAAAGCATTGATTTTTACGGCGAGAGCAGTTTTATGCGTCTTGACGTTTCGGCAATGCGCAACCTTGAAATCACCGAAACAATGCGAAACAGAGAAAAGCGCGGCTCGCTTCTCTGGGTGCTTGATAAAACAAAAACCTCAATGGGCAAGCGTATGCTTCGCACCTGGCTCGAACAGCCGCTTATCGGTATTGCAGGCATAACAAAACGCCACAACGCAGTTTCCGAACTTTGCGAAGACCCCGTTTTGCGAGATGACCTTATTTCTTCGCTTACGGGTTGTCAGGATATGGAGCGTCTCATAACAAGAATTGCTTATGCAACGGCAAATGCAAGGGAGCTTAAAGCTCTTTCAGCAACTCTTTGCCGTATGCCTGCAATCAAAAGCCGCCTTGAGGGCTGCAAGAGTGCTTTGCTCGGTGAACTTTGCTCGGGTATAATGCCGCTTGAAGATACGGTTGCGATGATTGAAAACGCTATTGTTGATGAACCTCCGTTTTCGGTGCGTGAAGGCGGCATGGTCAAAGACGGCTTCAATGAGGAGCTTGATTCGCTTCGCGATATCGTCAATAACGGCAAGGGTTACATTGCGGATATCCAGCTTCGTGAGCAAGAAAAAACAGGTATCAAAAAGCTGAAAATCGGTTATAACAGAGTTTTCGGCTATTATATTGAGGTTTCAAACTCATTCAAAGAGCTTGTTCCCGATGATTATATCAGAAAACAGACGCTTGCGAATTGTGAGCGATACATAACGCAGGAACTTAAAGAGCTTGAATCTAAAGTTCTCGGTGCGCAGGAGAGAATAGTGCGCCTTGAGTATGAGATTTTTGATTCCGTGCGCAAGAAAACTGCGGAGCATCTTTATGAAATTCAGAAAACCGCTTCTTCCGTTGCGGCGATTGACGTTCTTGCTTCTTTTGCAAGAGTTGCGTCGGAGAATAACTATTGTTGCCCTGTTATGAACGCAGGCACGATGATTGATATAACAGACGGCAGACATCCCGTTGTTGAAAAGATGCTTGATTCGCCGTTTGTGCCAAACGATACTCGCCTTGACTGTGCAGATAATCGCTGCGCAATTATAACAGGCCCCAATATGGCAGGTAAATCAACCTATATGCGTCAGGTTGCGCTTATTTCGCTTATGGCGCAGGCAGGCAGCTTTGTGCCTGCAACGTCTGCCGAGCTTTGCGTTGTTGACGGCATTTTCACCCATATCGGCGCAAGCGACGACCTTTCGTCGGGTTCATCAACCTTTATGGTTGAAATGAACGAGGTTGCCGATATTCTTAAGAACGCAACTTCAAAGAGCCTTATCATTTTTGACGAAATCGGCAGAGGTACTTCAACCTTTGACGGTATGAGCATTGCAAGAGCCGTTCTTGAGTTTGCGGCTGATAAACGCAGGCTCGGAGCAAAAACTCTTTTTGCAACGCACTATCACGAGCTGACCGAGCTTGAGCAGAGCGTTGACGGTGTTAAGAATTATAATATCGCAGTCAAAAAGAGGGGAGATGACATCACCTTCCTTCGCCGCATAATTCCCGGCTGTGCAGACGGAAGCTACGGTATTGAGGTTGCAAAGCTTGCAGGTGTGCCCAACAGCGTTGTTGAAAGAGCAAAGGTTGTTCTCAATGAACTTGAAACCGTGGGCGTTCAGCGCATTGTTACCGTTTCCGAAAGTGCGGAAGAAAATCAGCTTTCTTTCGGAAACACCGCGGCAAACGAGATTGTTGAAAAACTCCGCAAGCTTGACGTTAACACCTTAACGCCCATAGAAGCTATGACTGTTCTTTATGAACTTTCAAAGCAGGCAAATAATTAAATCGGGTGTGGCTCAGCCCACCCAAAACTGTTAACCATTCACTAAAAAGGGGGTGCCGTATGCCAAAGATTAACGTTCTCTCAAAACAGCTTGCAGAGCTTATTGCCGCGGGCGAGGTTGTTGAGCGTCCTGCATCTGTTATTAAAGAGCTTCTCGAAAATTCCATTGACGCAGGTGCGGATACCGTTACCGTTGAAATCAGAAACGGCGGTATTTCGTATATGCGTATAACAGATAACGGTTGCGGCATTTCCCGTGACGATATCAGAAATGCTTTTGTCAGCCACGCAACAAGCAAGATTGCCGATGCCGATGACCTTAATTCGATTATGACTCTCGGCTTCAGAGGCGAAGCTCTTGCAAGTATCAGCGCCGTTGCGAGGGTTGAGGTTATGACCGCAACCCCCGAAGAGAATATCGGCACACGGTACGTTATTGAAAGCGGCGAAGAAATTCTCTGCGACGATGCAGGCTGTCCCAAGGGCACAACAATCATCGTCAGAGATTTGTTTTATAAAACTCCTGCGAGAATGAAATTCCTCAAGAAAGACGTTACCGAAGCCAATGCCGTTGCAGGCGTTGTGGACAGAATCGCTCTTTCGCATCCCGAGGTTTCAATCCGCTTTATCCGTGAGGGTAAGCAGGTGCTTATAACAAGCGGAAAAGGTGATTTGCACACCTGTATCCGCGAGGTTTTCGGTAAAGAGTTTGCCCAAACGCTTATTCCTGCATCCGCTGAAACGAACGGCGTTAAAATCAGCGGTTTTGTTTCAAAGCCCGTCGCGGCAAGACCTAACCGTAATATGCAGTTTTTCTTTATCAATAACAGGCTCATCAAAACAGGCACAGGCAGTGCCGCTTTGAGCGAAGCTTATAAAAACTCGATTATGGTCGGCAAATTTCCTTCCTGCGTGCTGAATATCGAACTTGACCCGTCGCTGGTTGACGTTAACGTTCATCCTGCAAAAACAGAAGTCAGATTCTCTGATGAGAGAATGATATTCAACGCAGTTTACTATGCTTGCAAGAACGCGCTTGATTCGGGCGATACACCCAAACAGGTGCGTAAGATAAAAAAAGATTTCTTCAAAGAACCCGAGAAGCCTGCAGAGCAGCTTAAGATTATGAGCAAGCCTGAACCTTCTGCAGATTTCTGGCAGCATATTCCCAAGACACAGCCTGCGGCAAAACCGCAGACAGCTTGTTCTTTTGAAGTGAAGTCTGCAGAGGTGAAAACAACAGAGGTTAAGCCGACGTTGGTTCAAAGCGTTGCAAAGCTTGCTTCTCCCGATAATAAATCCGCAGTGAAGCCTGAAACAACAGAGGATATCCTTCTGCATTCACAGCCCAAAAAAGCTGAGGCAGAAATCAAACCCGAATTGCCTGTTGAAATAAAGGTTGTTCCCGTTGAAAAAACTGTTGTTGCTCCTGCTGAGGCTGTGACCGAAGCACCGAAAGAATCGAATGCTTTTTGCGAAGAGGAGTTTCTTCTTATCGGTGAAGCGTTCAGAACATATATTATTTGCGAATACCGCGGCAAAATGGTTATCATCGATAAGCACGCCGCACACGAAAGAATCATCTACGAAAAGCTCAAAAAAGAAAGCGGGGAAAGAACTCCTCAGCTTCTTCTTGTGCCCGTAACCGTAACTCTTTCCAAAGAGGAGTATGCCGCAACAATCGATAATCTCGAACTCATCAATGAATCGGGCTTTGAGGTTGAGGATTTCGGCGGCGGTTGCGTAATCGTTCGCGAATGCCCGATGGAGCTTTCGGCAGATGATGTTGAAGAAGTTATCAGCGAAATCGCAGGCAGATTTGTTGATAAAAAGCAGGACGTGGCTTTTGAAAAGCTGGATTGGATTTTCCATTCCGTTGCGTGCAGAAGCGCCATCAAGGCAGGCAATTTCACATCACGCCTTGAAATGGAACGCTTTGCAAAGCAGCTTCTTTCAATGCCCGATATCCGTTACTGTCCTCACGGCAGACCTGTTTTGATTGAAATGACTAAAAGAGAGCTGGAAAAGAATTTTGGCAGAATCTAAAATACCGCTTATTGCAATAGTCGGCCCGACTGCATCGGGCAAAACTTCGCTTGCTGTTGCCGTGTGTAAGGCAATCGGCGGCGAGGCGGTTTCGTGCGATTCGATGCAGATTTATAAGGGCATGGATATCGCAACCGCAAAGCCGACTGCTGAAGAAATGCAGGGCATACCGCATCATTTTATCGGATTTGCCGAGCCTGATGAGGTTTTCAGCGTTGCGAAATATTGCGAGTCGGCAAAAGAAATAATTGAAGATATTCATTCAAGAGGCAAAAAAGCCGTTCTTGTGGGCGGTACGGGTCTTTATTATTCTTCGCTTGTTGATAATATTGAGTTCCTGCCCGAAGAAACCGATTTTGAATACCGTGAAATGCTCCGCAAAAGAGCAGAGGCGGAGGGTGCGCAGGCTTTGCTTGATGAGCTTGCGGCAATCGACCCCGAAGCGGCGGCGAAGCTTCACCCGAATAATATCGGCAGAGTTATAAGAGCGCTTGAGATTTATCACACAACGGGCAAAACCATAACAGACCAGAACGGGCAGTCGAGAAACGAAGCGTCACCTTTTGAAACGGTTGCGATTTGCCTTGATGCAAGGGACAGGCAGTTTCTTTATGACCGCATCAACAAAAGAGTTGATATTATGCTCGAAAACGGTCTGGTTGATGAAGCGAGAGCTTTTTATGAAAATCCTCTGGGCAGAACCGCAAAGCAGGCAATAGGTTATAAAGAACTCAATCCCTTCTTCGCAGGTGAGAAAACTCTTGAGGAATGCATTGAAAATCTTAAGATGCAGACCCGTCGTTATGCCAAACGCCAGCTTACCTGGTTCAGGCGCGATGAAAGAATAAAATTTGTTTATATTGATGACTATGCCTGTTTTGACGATATGCTCAAAGCGGTGCTGAAAATAATCGTAAAGGAGTGAGAAGATGAAATCCCGTGACAGGCTTTTAAAAATACTTGCCGCCGCGGCAGCGGTTATTATAGTTGTGTTTTTTGCCGTTGAGCTTTACGGGCTTACCTCTCATTCCTATTCAACGCAGATTGCCTATGAGCAGACCGTTCTTGAAGCCGTTGATGCCGAGATGTATATTATACGCGATGAAACTCTTCTCACCGCAAGCGGCTCGGGCGTTACCGTTCAGCTTGCAGAAAACGGCGAAAGAGTAAGCAAGGGCAGTTCAATCGTTGCAACGTTTGACAGCGAAGCAACCGCCCAGAACTATGTTGAGGCAGAAACTCTCAAACGTAAGCTTGAGGTTTACAAAGCGATTGACAAGCAGTTGAAGCTTGATAATATCGATATGAATAAGCTCTCGGGCGAAATCAACAACGAGTTTATGAATATCGTTGAAGCGGCTTACGGCAACGATTATTCTTCACTTGAAAAAAGCAAACTCATTTTCAGCGAGAAGATGTCGCGCCGTCAGGTTTCGCTCGGTCAGGCAGTTAATTGTTCCGATAAAATAGCGTCTCTCACTTCGCAGATAGCCTCCCTTGAAGGTTCAGCTCAGGTTTCCTCCATTATTGCCGCTGAGGCTTCAGGCTATTTTGTGGGTGAGGCAGACGGTTATGAAGCTGTACTTACGGTTGATAATATTGATAATCTTACGTCAAAAATGCTTTCCGATGCCCTTGCGGCAAAGAAAGGCAACGTGCCCGAAAACACTGTGGGCAAAATTATCAACGGCTATAACTGGTACGTTGCAACCGTGATTGATACGGGTAAGGCAGTCGGTTATGAAAAAGATAAATCGGTCAAGCTTATTCTCGGCGATTCCGAATCGCTGACCGTTTCTTCAAAAATTTATTCCGTTCAGGCAATAGAGGGCAACAAAACTCTTGTTGTTTTCAGATGCAATCTTATGAATGATGAGCTTGCCGCGCTGCGCAAAGTCAACGGCAAGGTTGTTATAAACGAGCATACGGGTCTTAAAATCGGCAAGGATGCTCTGCGCTTTGATGAGCAGGGTAATCCCGGAGTTTACGTCCGCAGAGCAAACATAGTTAATTTCAGAAGTGTAAATATCATTTACTCCGATGATAAAATTATTGTTGCCGCTGCCGATGAAAACTTAAAAATGCCGTATCCGCATCTCAAACTTTATGACGAAGTTATTATTTCGGGAAAGGATTTAAGCGATGGTATGGTTATCGGATAACGAACGGTTTGTCGCGATTGAAGAAAACCTTAAAATTATTCGCAACGATATTGCCGAAGCCGCGGTTAAAAGCGGCAGAACGCCTGATGATATCCGCCTTATGGCTGTCACCAAAACGGTTGAACCCAAGTTTATCAACAAAGCGATTGATTGCGGCATAAATCTTATCGGTGAGAATAAGGTGCAGGAGCTTCTGCTCAAAGAGTCCGAGCTTAATCTTGCCGCCTGCAAGGCACACCTTATAGGTCACCTGCAGTCGAATAAGGTTAAAAAAATCGTCGGTAAGGTTGATACGATTCAATCGGTTGATACTGTGGATATCGCCAAAGAAATCGGCAAACGCTCCGTTCAGCAGGGTATAACAACAAAGGTTTTGCTCGAGGTGAACGTTGGCAACGAAGAGAGCAAATTCGGTTTTTCTTCGGCAGAGCTTTTTGAAAAAGCCTGCGAAATTGCCGAAATTGAGGGCGTTGCAGTCAACGGTCTGATGTGCGTAGCTCCGATTTGTGAAAAAGAAGCCGAAATTCGAGCGATTTTTTCAAATATGAGGCGTATGTTTATTGACATTGGCGATAAAAAAATAGATAATATAAATATGAATATTCTCTCTATGGGAATGTCAGGCGACTATGAAAGTGCAATCCTTGAAGGTGCGAATCTTGTGAGAATCGGTTCCGCAATTTTCGGCGCAAGGATTTACAGATAATAAGGAGGAAAAATCAATGAGTTTCAAAGACAAGCTTAAGCAGTTCATTAACGTAACAGATGACGATTATATCGAGGGTGGAGAAGCAGGATACGCAGACGATTTTGATTATGCTCCCGCACAGCCCGTTCAGCCTCAGATGCAATATTCAACCAATTCCAAGGCGGACAGAGCCGCATCAAACGTTGTTAATATCAACGCAAGCAAGGGCGTTGCAAATCAGCCCAAGCCCCACGTTGTTTTCCAGAAGATAGACAGATTTGAAGAGGTTGGCGAGGTTGCCGATATTCTTAACGAGAAGAGAATCGTTATCCTTAATCTCGAAACCTGCCCCAACGATGTTTCCCAGAGAATTATCGATTTCCTTTACGGCGTTGCATATGCAAACCACGGCGATTTCAAAAAGGTTGCCGGCAGAGCATATATAATCACTCCTTATAACGTTCCCGTTTCAGGCGAGCTTGTTGACGAAATCAGCAGTGCCGCCATTGAACAATAATTAATGTGAGAGAGGAAGTTGAACGTTATGCTTACAACTGATCAGATTTTAAACGCAATGTTTACTCCCGTCAGCAAGGGTGCTTACAGCGCAGACGAGGTTGATTCTTTCCTCAAGAGCGTTGCAGAATCATATGAGCAGTCGCTTCAGGATAATAAGGAACTTATCAAAAAAATCAGCATTCTTGCCGATAAGATTGAAAGCTACCGCAACGACGAAGAAGCTATCAAGCTCGCTCTTCTTGATGCTCGCCGCCTTGCCGAAACAATCAATAAGGATGCGGCAGTTAAGGCAGAGGCAACCGTTGCCGATGCTGAAAATAAATCAAAAATCATCCTTGACGGTGCAACAAGACAGTCAAATCAGATGATTGACGAAGCAAGAGAAAAGGCAAAAGAGATTGTTGATAATGCAAGAGTTGCAGTGGCTTCTCTTACAAACAGAGCTCAGAATGAAACCGAGCAGGCAATCACCTCCGCCCAGCAGAAAGCAACGGAGATTGTTCTCAAGGCTGAAGCTCAGGGCAGAGATATTATCGGCAGAAGCAAGGCTGATTATGAATATTATTCATGCGAGGTTGAAAGACTTAAGAAAGAAATCGAAGTTTATAAGCAGACAACCGAAAAGCTTTGCAAGGACCAGCTTGCTCTTCTTGACGGTGTTGCCGCAGATGCTCCTGAGGTTTATCCCGTGACCCTTGAGGAACCTCCCGTTCCCGAAGAGTTTATAATCGAGGAAGATGCAGAAGTTATCGCAGAGGAGCTTGCTTCCGCAGTTGCTGCTGTTGAAATTCCCGATGCTGAAGAAATTGAAGCCGCAGCGGAAGAAATTGAAGATGCGACGGAAGAAGAAATTGTTGCAGAAGAAATTCCCGAAGTTCTTGAAGTTCCTGAATTTGAAGATATCGAAATCGATGAAGCTGATGAAGCAACCGCAAAGCCCGAAGAAGACGACGATATTTTCAGCATGATTGAAGAACTCAATTTTGACGATATTATCGCTCCCGAAGAAATTCCCGCAACTCTCGAAGAGGCTGTTGCGGAAGCAGAAAAAGAAGAAACTGAAATTGAAGAAGATGAAGATGACGAGTTTGAAGGTTTCAAAATTGACCTTGATGAGCTTGACGATATCACATCTGACGCAGGCGCCGAAGAAGATATCACCTCACTTTTTGACAGTTTCTTTAACGAATAATTTATCTTTAGAGGTTGCTATGTTTCAGGCAATATCCCTTGCTTCGATTGCGGTGCTTACCGTTATCGATCAGTTAACTAAATATGCGGCGGTTGCAACCGTTAAGGTTAACGGACCGAAGGCTTTTTTGTTCGGGCTGATGCAATTCAGATACGTTGAAAACACAGGTGCGGCGTTCAGTATGTTTTCAGAGAACACATCGGTGCTTGCTGTGTTTTCAGCCGTTCTTATAATTGCGGCGCTCGTTCTGCTCCTTTTGCGCAAGGTGAAGTCAAACTTTATCAACACCTGCATCGTTCTTATGATTGCAGGCGGTATCGGTAACGCGATTGACCGTGTGAGACTCGGCTACGTTGTTGATTTCATAGAACCTCTGTTTATTGATTTTGCGGTTTTCAATTTTGCGGATTGCTGCATAACCGTTGGCGCGTTTATGCTCATCGGTTACCAGATTTATGATATAATCCGCGATAATAAAAAGAAAAAGGCGTCTGAAAATGATTGAGCCCGTTACTCTAATTGAATATAACGAACCCGTCAGAATAACCGTTGATGCTGACTGTGCAGGCGAGAGGGCTGATAAACTTCTCTCGGTTTTGCTTGCAGAATATTCACGCTCGTTTGTGCAAAACCTCTTTACGGACGAGCTTGTATTCTGCAAAGGAAAAGCCGTGAATAAAAGCTTCAAGCCCAAAGCAGGGGATATATTGGAGTTTACCGTGCCTGAGCCTGAGATGCTTTCGCTTGAGCCTGAAAATATTCCGCTTGACGTTATGTATGAAGACGCAGACCTGCTTGTTGTTAATAAACCGAGGGGTATGGTTGTTCATCCTGCGCCCGGCAATTATTCGGGTACGCTCGTGAACGCGCTTCTTCATCACTGTGCAGGCAGCCTTTCAGGTATCAATGGTGTTATACGTCCCGGTATCGTTCACAGAATCGATAAGGATACAAGCGGTCTGTTGCTTGTTGCAAAAACGGATGCCGCCCATATCTCCCTTTCAGAGCAGATAAAAGAGCATTCGCTTGCAAGAGAATACAGAGCCGTTATCCACGGTCATCTCAAAGAGCCTGAGGGCGTTGTTGATGCCCCGATAGGCAGAAGTCCGAATGACCGCAAAAAAATGTGTGTAACCGAAAAAAATTCAAAGCACGCCGTAACTCATTATACGGTACTTGAAGAATATAAAGATTTTTCCTTTTTAAAACTCAGGCTTGAAACAGGCAGAACTCATCAGATAAGAGTTCATATGGCTTATCTCGGCCATCCCGTTGCAGGCGACCCGGTTTACGGACCTAAAAACGGCGTAACCTCTCTGGACGGTCAGTGTCTTCATGCAGGCTTGCTCGGTTTTGTTCATCCGTCAAGCGGTGAATTCATTCGCGTTGAGTCGCCGTTACCTGAATATTTCACAGATTTCTTAAGGAGAATTAAGTAACTGATGGATTTTAACTATTCCGATTGGCTGATTGTTTCCGATATAGACGGAACTCTCAACAACAAGGCAAGAAAGCTGCCCGAAAGAAACAAAAAAGCAATCGAACGCTTTGTTGCAAACGGCGGTCATTTCACACTGGCTTCGGGCAGAAATCCCAAGTCAATGGAACGCCATTTTAAAAATCTGCCTATTGCAGGTACACCTGCCGTTGTTATTAACGGTGCAGGTATTTATGATTTCGAAAAACAGGAAATGGTGCATTTCAGTCCGATGAACGATAAGGCGATGGATATTGCTGTCAAAGCGGCCAAAAAGTTCTGGATGGTTGACGTTGTTGTTGTTGCGAAGGATATCATATATATCACGGGAATGGGCATTTTCGGCAAATGGTTCGTTGTTATTGATGACCTTAAGCATAAGCACGTTTATAATATTGCAAAGGTTCCGAGAGAAGATTGGGGTAAAGTTATTTTTTCAGGCGATCCGCTGAGTATTTCAAGGGTTAAAAAATATTTTGAAAAAATAAATTCTCCCGAGCTTACTCTGATGTCATCATCAGTTGCAAGCTTTGAAATTCTTGCCGCTAATACCCATAAGGGAACGGCGGTTCTTGAGCTTGCAGAGTATTTGGGGATAGATAAATCCCATACCGCCGCAATCGGCGATTATTTTAATGATTACGAAATGCTTAAATCAGTCGGCGTTCCCGCTTGTTGCGGTCAGGCGCCCGAAGAGATGAAAGAGATTTCGGAATTTGTAGCGTGCCACTGCAACAACGGTGCGGTAGCTGATTTTATTGAATACATTGAAACTAAAAAATAACAGGAGGTGGCTGCAATGGATGCAGTTATCAGAAAACAGTTGAAAATCAAGGCTTGCAAGGCAAGAATGGGTATCATTGAAGGCGTCTTCAATGCAAAATCGGGACATCCCGGCGGTTCACTCTCATGTGCAGATATCCTTACCTATCTCTATTTCAACCATATGAACGTTGACCCTCAGAATCCCAAGGATGAAAACAGAGACAGATTTGTTCTCTCAAAGGGCCATGCAGCACCTGCTCTTTATTCTGTTCTTGCTCTCAAGGGCTATTTCCCTGTTGAAGAGCTTAAGACTCTCAGAAAGAGCAATTCCATCCTTCAGGGTCACCCCAGTATCAAATACACTCCCGGTGTTGATATGTCA
>JAFXJO010000126.1 GCA_017532185.1 Clostridia bacterium
CGGGAGCCATATAGGTGTAAGTACCTTTTTTGCTCATCGCAATCGATGCGTTTTCAAGCTTTCTCGCAACGCCGAAATCACCGATTTTATAGTTGCCGTAGCTGTCAATAAAAATGTTGTCGGGCTTAATGTCGCGGTGGATTATGTTTTTGCCTGCGCATATTTCAAGCGCTTCGCAGATATCTGCGGCAAGTTTTGCAACAGCCTTTTCGGTGAAGGTGTTTTTTCTGGCAAAATCCGTGAACGCCGTGAGGAATTCCATACGGATATAGATATCCCAGCCGATACTGTCTTCTCGTTCAACAATTTTATAGTTCTCAACTGTAACTATATTCGGAGCACCTTTGAGGTCAACCATTATCTTGATTTCGTTTGCGAAATCGTCAACGATTTCTTTGAAATGAGCTTTGACCGAATCTTCATTGGTGCATTCGGCTCTGACAGCGTTTATCTCGCTCTCATTCTGCGGAATGGAAATAATCTTAACGGCGCATACGGTGTTGATGCCGTATTCGTTTCGCTCACACTTATAAACTTTGCCGAAGCTTCCTTCGCCAAGCTTCTGAACAGCCCTCCATTCGGGCCATATGTTACTTAAATCGGGCAGATAGTTTTCCATTTTACCATCATCTCCGTTCACAATTTGTATATATATAACATCATATAATCATTTTTATCTAATGTCAAGCATAATAAAATTTACAATATGTTAACCGATTACGTAATTTTTTGATATACAATAAACTCGGAACATTTTGAAAACGGAGGGCTGGATTTGCTGGGATACGTCAGGGCATATAAGCCCGATATGAAAATGAGAGATTATGAGCTTTATAAAGGCGTTTATTGCTCCCTTTGCCGCGCGTTGGGCAGAAATTATTCTCCTCTTGCTCAGCTTTTTCTCAGCTATGATTTTGCGCTTGCCTGTGTGCTGAGACTTGCGGCGGCGGAAAACGGCTGCACGTTTTCTAAAAAAAGATGTCCTTATAACCCTGCCAAAAAGTGTATGATATGTGTGAGCAAAGACGTTTTTGATTTCTGCGCTCATGCGGTTATCATCACGGTTTACTATAAAGTTATTGATAATCTGCGCGACAAGGGTTTTATCTCAAAGCTTGCGGCGGCGCTGGTTTTTCCTGCCGTTGCGCTTATGCATAAAAAAGCGGCGCGCCTTGCTCCCGATATTGAAAAAGCGGTTTCCGTTGCGATGAAGTTACAGGCAGAAACCGAGGTGAAGCCGTCGCTGTCGATTGATGAAGCGGCGCACCCTTCCGCACAGGCGCTTGCAACCGTTTTTGCTCTCGGTTTTGAGGGGAAAACGAAAGAGGCGCTTTCAAAAATCGGCTATATGACGGGCAGATTTGTTTATATTCTCGATGCGGCAGATGACCTTGAGGATGACAAGAAAAATGGCGCGTTCAACCCGTTTTCGGGAGAGGATATTTCAAGTGCAGAAAGCAGAAAAATTTTTGCCGAAAAGGTTAGGGGAATGCTTAATCTGACCCAGAGTATAGCTCTCGAATCTCTTGATATGCTTGAAGTTAAAAGATTTTATGATATAATGGATAATATTCTGCTTGAGGGCCTTTCAAACTGTGCCGAAAGGGTGCTTGCCAAGTATGGCGACAAGGCTGAAAAAAGCAAAGAATATACGGTGGAATGAGGTGCTTAAATGAGAAATCCTTATGAAGTTTTGGGTGTGCCCGAAGGTGCGCCGCTTGACCAGGTGAAAGCTGCTTATAAAATTCTTGCGCAGAAATATCAGAACGACCCGAGCTTTGAAGCTCAGCGTAAAATGGAAGAGATAAATGCCGCTTATGACAGTATTGTTATGAACGCAGGCGGAGCTTATAAAAATTCGGGTTATGCTCAGGGTGCAAACGATTATGCCGATATTGCTGCAAAAATCCGTTCGGGCAGGCTTGATGATGCGCAGATTCTGCTTGACGGTATACCCGAACACCAGAGAGATGCACAATGGTATTATCTCAAAGGAACCGTTCTGCAAAAGAGGGGCTGGCTTGAAGATGCGGCAAATAATTTTGCAACCGCAAGCCGTCTTGATCCTTCAAACAACACATATAAAATGGCATATAACCGCGTTATCAATGCACGTTCAGGCGGATACCGTACCGAGCGTCGCGCACAGACCGGACGCCGAAGCGGAGACTGCGGCTACCTTGATTGCTGCTGCAACCTTCTTTGCGCCGACGCTTGTTGCGAATGTATGGGCGGCGACCTTATTTCCTGCTGTTGAGAAAGGTGTTTTTTAAGTGAAACAAAGTTCAAAATGTGCCATAGGCGGAATCGTCTCGGCGCTTTCGCTTGTGCTGATGATATCGGTTGCGATTATCCCGTTTCTTACCTATGCATTACCTGCCCTTGCAGGTGTGCTGATAATATTTATCGTTATAGAAATTGATAAAAAATGGGCTTTCGGCGTTTATTCTGCTGTCGGTATACTTGCGTTTCTGCTCGTACACGATAAAGAGGTTGCGATGATGTATATCGCATTTTTCGGATATTATCCGATAATAAAAGCTCTGCTTGAGAGCAAAATGCCTGTTGCTCTCGGCTGGATAATCAAAGTTCTGCTGTTTAACGTTACGATGGTTGCGGCGTACGTTGTTTTGATTTATCTTATGGGCATAACCGTTGACGAGATTGCTGAATATGGCGGCAAGGTTGCCGTGCCGATGCTTCTCGGTGCCGGAACGGTTGCTTTTGTTGCTTATGATATCGCTCTCACAAGAATTATTTCGCTCTATATGGTAAAATGGAGAAAATATTTCAAAAGATATTTTAAATAACAGATTGTCTTTTTAAAAAATAAGTGTTATAATCAATGCGTATGCTGAAAAGTATGCGCATTTTTTAATCCACGGAGGATTTTGCTATGAAAGAATTTGTAAACATCGGTATGATCGGTATAAGCGGCAGAGGAAGCGGTATGCTTCGCGAGCTTCTTAAGTGTGACGGCGTAAGAGTTCCTGCTGTTTGCGATAAATATGAAGACAGAGCCGAAAACGGCAAAAAGATAGTTGAAGAAGCAACGGGCACAACTCCCGATGTTTATCTTGACCATAAAGAACTTCTTGCAAGAGATGACCTTGATGCGGTTTTTGTTGCAACAACTTGGATAACTCACGCACGCATTGCTATTGATGCGATGAGAGCAGGTAAGCACGTTGCAATGGAAGTTGGCGGCGCTGCAAGCGTTGAAGAATGCTGGCAGATGGTTCGCGCAAGCGAAGAAACAGGCAAGTTCTGCATGCTTCTCGAAAACTGCTGCTACGACAGAAAAGAAATGGCCATCTTTAATATGGTCAAGCAGGGAATCTTCGGCGAAATCATTCATATGCAGGGCGGCTATCAGCATGACCTGCGCGATGAAATTTCTCTCGGCAGAGAAAACCGCCACGGCAGACTTTATAATTTCCAGCACCGCAACGGCGAGCTTTATCCCACCCATCAGCTTGGCCCCATCTCCAAGGTGCTTGAGATAAACAGAGGCAACAGATATCTTTCTGTTTCTTCATTCGCAACAAAATCAAGAGGCCTCAACCTCTGGATTAAAGAAAACAAGGGCGAAGATTACGACCTTGCAAATTATCCCTTCAATCAGGGCGATATCGTAACAACCGTTCTCAGATGCGCAAACGGCGAAACCGTTGTTCTCACTCACGATTGCTCGCTGCCCAGACATTATTCAAGAGCTTACAGAGTTCAGGGCACAAAGGGTCTTTATATGGAAGACGGCAACACCCTGTTCATTGAAGGTCTCACAAAGCACGAAGAAGGCAACTGGATGCATCCCGGCGAGAATTTTGATAACTACCTTGAGCAGTTTGAACATCCTCTCTGGAAGAAATATCAGAAAGACGGTGTTCACGAAGGTCACGGCGGCATGGACTATCTTGTTCTCAGCGCATTTGCAGAGAGCGTAAGACTTGATTCCAAGCCTCCCATCGACGTTTATGATGCCGCAACCTGGATGGCTGTTACCTGCCTTTCAGAAGAGTCAATCGCAATCGGCGGCGCACCCGTTCCGTTCCCCGATTTCACAAACGGTATGTGGATTGACCGCGAACCCTATCGCAGAGGCAAATTCTGCCTTGATGAAGTTTGCGAAGATTGCTTTGAATAAAATTACATACACAGAGAGGTATTGCAATGAAATATTATATCGGCGTTGACGGCGGCGGAACAAAAACCGCTTTTGCCCTTTTTGATGAAAACAAAAAAATGCTTGAAACCGTAACAGGCCCCGGCAGTAACCACGAAAACCTTGAAGAAGGTTTTGATGCCGCAAGCGACATCATTATGAACGGTCTTAAGGACCTTTGCACAAAAGCAGGTATCGAGCTTTCCAAAATCAGCTTCACTCTTATGGGTCTTGCAGGTATTGACCATCCTTATCAGTACGATATTATGTGCAAGATGCTCCGCGATAAGGGCCTTGAGAATTTTGAAGTTTTTAACGACGGCTTTATCGTTGTTAAGGCAGGCTCCGAAACAGGCGTTGCAATCGGCTATAACTGCGGCACCGGTGTATGCTGCAACGGTATTGACGTTGACGGCAACCGTATGATGCTTGCAGGTCTGGGCGATTTCTCGGGTGATATCTCGGGCGGCGGCAATATTGTTATCAAGGCGTTTGAACTCGTTTATAATGAGCTTTTCCTCGGTCTTGAAAAAACCCTCATCACCGATATGATAATGAAAGAATTCGGCCTCTCACGCCGCGAAGAGCTTCTCGGTCTTATCGAAAAGATTGAAGGCGAAAACGGCGATGATTATATCAGAGTTTTTGTAAGCTCATTCTTTGAGGCTGCAAAGCAGGGCGATAAGCCTGCTCTTGAATATTGCGAAAGAATGGCAGAAAGAGGCGCTCGCCTGATTGCGGCGCTTTCAAGAGAACTCAACTACGGCGACGGCGAAGTTGAAGTTGTTCTTTCAGGCTCAATCAACGTTAAGCTTGATAACAAAGCTTATCTTGATATGCTTCTTGAAAAAGCAGAGAAATACAGCGGCAAGAAGCTTAAATTTATCAAACTTACTCAGCCTCCCGTAACAGGCTGTATCAATTGGATTATGCAGAACTACGCAAACTGAAATTTGCAAAGTGAAAGGAGTAAATCATTATGAAAGAAATCAGCGTTGCCGTTATCGGCGCAGGAAGCACATATTGCCCCGAACTTGTTGACGGTTTCCTCAAGGCAAAGGACAGCCTCAAGCTCAAGAAGATTTCGTTTATGGATATTGATGAGAGAAAGAGAACAATCGTAGGCAACCTTTGCGTTCGTATGCTCAAGAATGCAAACTGCGACTGCGAAGTTGTTTTCACAGACGACCTTGATACTGCTCTTCAGGGCGCAGATTTTGTTGTTACCCAGATAAGAGTCGGCAAGCTTCCTTGCCGTCACCTTGACGAGAGCATCCCCAAGAAATATAATCTCATCGGTCAGGAAACAACCGGTATCGGCGGCTTCTTCAAGGCTCAGAGAACAATCCCCGTTATCAAGCATATCTGCGAGCGCATCGAAGCAATCTGCCCCGATGCTTGGCTCATCAACTTCACAAATCCTTCGGGCATCATTACCGAATTCATTCTTAACCACACAAACGTTAAGAACATCGGTCTTTGCAACGTGCCCATCGATATGCTTGACGATATCAAAGAAATCACAGGTCTTGACAGTGACATCACTTATGTCGGTCTTAACCACCTGAGCTGGATTACCTCTGTTAAAAAGAACGGCGAAGAGCTTCTTCCCGGTCTTATTGACAGCGGTTTCTCACCCAAGGTTATGGCTAACATCAAGGATGACGGCTTCTCGATTGATTGTCTCAAGACAATTCAGGCTATTCCCTCATCATACCTCCAGTATTATTACTGCCGCGAAGCAAAGCTTGCACACCAGAGAGAAGACGAGCAGACCAGAGCTCAGGTATGCATGGATATCGAAGAACAGCTTCTTGAAATGTATCAGGATGAAACAATCGTAACAAAGCCTGCTCTTCTCGATAAGAGAGGCGGCCATAAATATTCTCTTGCCGCTGTTTCGCTCATCGATTCTCTTGCAAACGATAAGCGCGACGTTCACGTTGTTAACATCAAGAATAACGGCACTCTGCCCTTTATGGCTGATGACGATATTGTTGAAATTGCGGCTGTTATCGGTTCCGACGGTGCAACTCCCGTACCTGTTACCGAAAAAATCAACGACCATATCGTAGGTCTTATGAGAGTTGTAAAGACTTATGAAAAGTATGCAGTCAAGGCGGCTGTTACAGGCGACGATGATTATGCAATCAAGGGTCTTCTTGTTCATCCTCTTGTTGGTGATTGGGAAAAGACCGTAAATTGCTTCAACGAGCTTAAGGAAGCTCACAAAGAATTCCTTCCCCAGTATTTCAACAAATAATAAATAAGGGAACGATAAAAATGAGAAAAATAATTAACATCAACAACGGTTGGGATTTCACAAAAGACGGCGCAACCGAAACGGTTAATCTGCCCCATACCTGGAACGGCATTGACGGTCAGGGCGGTTTTGACAGCCCCGATTATTGGCGCGGAAAGTGTGCTTATAAAAAGGTTATCCCTGCTTATGACGGCAGAGTGTTTATTGAAATCAACGGCGCAAACACGGTTTGCGAGGTTTTTGTTAACGGCGTTTTTGCGGGCAGCCACGATAACGGATATTCGATGTTCCGCTTCGAAATCACCAATCTCCTTCGTGCAGAGGGCGAAAACCTGCTTGAAATCAACGTTGATAACAGCCCCAACGAGTTTCTTTATCCCCAGATGGCAGACTTTACCTTCTACGGCGGTCTTTACAGAGACGTAAACATTATCTGCGAGGTTGCGGATTCTCATTTCGCTCTGCTTGATAAGAGCCTTTGCGGTGTGTTCATCACTCCCAGAGTTGACGGCAAGGTTTTCATCAAGAGCTTTGTTGAAGGCTCTGCAGAAGGTCTTGAAAAGCATTTCTCAATCGCAGATGCAGACGGCAACGTTGTTGCCGCCGGTTATACTGCTGCCGAAAAAGAACTCACATATCTCACCGTTGATGAGGTTAATCTTTGGAACGGTATGGAGAATCCTTATCTCTATACTCTCACCGCAAAGCTCGTTAAAGACGGCGAGGTTATTGATGAGGTCAGTGACCGCTTCGGCTTCAGAGCATATAATATTGACAGCGAAACAGGTTTCAACCTTAACGGCAAAAACATTAAGCTCAAGGGCGTTTCGCGCCATCAGGACAGAGAATGGCTCGGCAACGCTCTCACAATCAAAGAGCACGCTGAGGATATTGCAATAATCAAGGAAATGGGCGCAAACTCGCTCCGCCTTGCTCATTATCAGCACGATGAAAAGTTTTATGATTTGTGCGATGAAGCAGGCTTCCTTGTTTGGGCGGAAATTCCCGTTATTTCAAAATTCAGCAAGAAAAAGCAGCCTCAGGCAAGAATGATGCTCGAGGAACTTATCAAGCAGAATTATAACCACCCCTCAATCTTCTGCTGGGGTGTTGAAAACGAAATTTCAATTGCGGGTGCATCGGCAACGCTTGTTAACGGTATCAAGGAGCTTAACGACCTTGCGCATAAGCTTGACTCAACCCGTCCCACAACCTGCGCTCAGGTTACCTTCAGCTCGAATAATTCAAAGCTCAATGAAATCACCGATATTCTCGGTTATAACCAGTATTTCGGCTGGTACGTGCAGACTGTTGATGCCATTGACGCTTGGCTTGACAGATTCCACGCAGAAAAGCCTCATATTAAGCTCTGCATTTCCGAATACGGCGCAGAGGCAGTAACAAAGCTTCATTCTGCAGTGCCTGCACAGGGTGACTACAGCGAAGAATATCAGGCAGTTTTCCACGAGCATTATATCAAAGCTTTCAATGAGCGCGATTGGCTCTGGGGTTCATACGTTTGGAATATGTTTGATTTCGGCTCTGCAATCCGTAACGAAGGCGGTGTCAGAGGCAGAAACAACAAGGGTCTCGTTACCTTTGACCGCAAAACAAAGAAAGATTCCTTCTATGCCTATAAGGCATTCTGGTCGGATGAAAAGTTTGTTCACGTTTGCGGCGAAAGATTTGTTGACAGACCTCTCGGTGAGCAGAAAATCAAGGTTTATTCAAACTGCGAGAGCGTAACTCTCAACGTAAACGGCGAGAAAACAACTCTTGAGGGCGATAAGATTTTTGAGTTTGATGCCATTATCAAAGAGGGTGAAAACGTTATCACCGCAACAAGCGGCAAGTGCAAGCACAAGATTGTTGTTAACGGCACAGACGTTGAAAATCCCGAATATAAGCTTCCCGAAGGCGGTGAAACCTTTGTTCGCAACTGGTTCGGTGCAAGCGATGAGGTTGACGAAACCAAGCTTTCACTCAACGATAATCTCGGCGAAATCATTGAAAATCCCGAGGTGCAGAAGCTTATCAAAAATCATACGGGCAAGGATCTCAACATTCCCGGTATGAATATCTTGGGCAAGCTTCCTCTCAAGCCCATTTCTTCAATCGCTTCCAAAACCAAGAAAGGCAAAGAATATATTTCTCTTGCAAATCAGTTCCTTCAGACAATCGATAAATAATTCAAAGCGGCAGGCAAAACCTGCCGCTTTTTGCTTTTTCTGCGGTCTTGATTTTTGCGTTTTGCTGTGATATCATTATAATGTATAAATATTTATAAACTACTGTTACATAAGGGGGATTCATAATGTGTAACGTTTTAATAAAAATCGCATCGGTGTTTGTGCTGGTGGCTGCGATAGTTTTTAATTTTTTCGGCAATCTTTTCGGAATAGGCGATATTATTCCAACAGAGCCCAAAACAACTGAGACCGTAAGTGTTTCGGAATCTGTAACACAGCCTTCCGAGATTACGACTCAAGAAGTGACAACCGAAACTTCAACTGAAGAAATCACTCACAGTCCTATGACTAAGCCTACTTCTGTAATGGGCACAACTGACCCGAATGCTTCAACCAGACCTTCAACAACCCGTGAATTCGGACCCAGAGTTGTTGCTGCCGAGCAAACGGATTTTGTTGCTTTCGGCGGTGCAAATACAGATTCTTTCACTGATATTGAAGCAACGTCAGACGGCGGCTTTGTTGTTTGCGGCGTAACCGCTTCAACAGACGGCGTTTTCAAAAACGTACCCGATGACAGTTGGAGCGAATCCTACGGCTACGTTGCAAAGTTCGACGAGAATATGAATCTTGTCTGGATTAAAGCAATAGGCAGTGATTATGCGAGCGTAAGAGTTGAAGAGGTTGCGGTGCTCAGTGACGGAAGCGTTGTTGCAGTTGGTTATTCAAGTGCACAGGATTATGTAACCGACGAAGAAAACATAGGTTTACTTGAGTCTTTTGTTGTTAAATATTCGTCAAGCGGCATTCTTTTGCAAAAAAAGCTTGTTGGCGGCAAGGGAACAGATATGTTTATGTGCGTTGACACTTTGGGTAACGGCTTTGTTGTTGGCGGCAAAACAAACTCAACAGACGGTGTTTTTGCAGGCAACACAGCAAACGGAAATTCCAACGGTATGATTTTGAGCTTTGATGCAGATTGCAATATTAAAGCGGTCAGATATCTTGCAGGCAATTACGGTTCCTGCGTTGACGGTGTTTCAACCGATGTAAACGGTAACGTTTTCATTACCTGTATCACGGCAGCTTCAACAGGTGATTTTGCGAATATCGGTATGGGCAAGGGCTATGTTGATACCGCGGTTTTCAAATATAATTCGGCTCTTGAGCGTCAGTGGGGCTTTGCTGTTGCAACTTCTGGCAGAGATAATTTCAAGGCTGTTGTTGCGGATGAAAAAGGCGGCTGCGTTGTTGCCGGTAACTATGAACTTATCTCAACTTATGTACCCGACGGCACGTTTGAAAATCTTCATAATTGCGGCGGTATTGATGCTGTTGCGGTAAGAATAAATCCTGACGGCACAAAACGCTGGGAAACAAGCGTTGCCGGCTTTTCTGACGATTTTATAAATGACGTTGCAATGATTGAAAACGGCGGCTTTGCTCTTGTAGGCTATACCTCATCGGCTAACCGCGATTTTGCCGCAATGGGCAACAAGGGTCAGAGCGATGCTTTCACCGCTTTTGTAACGCCCGGAGGCAATCTTGCTTCGGTCAGCGGCAACGGCGGCTCAAGAAAAGAAATGGCAACCTGTGCGGCTTATACTTCAGAGGGTGAGCTGATTGTGCTCGGTCAGTCAACCTCTGCAGACGGCGATTTTGACGGTATGAACAGCCATCTTTCAGATTCCTTCATCACCCTTTTCGGTGATGCATTCACAACATATATGACGAAATACAGAGTTGAAATAAGCGAGTGATATGAAGAATAAACAGCTTTTTATCCGCATTGCAACCGTTATTGTTTCGGCGTTGGTTATCCTTGCGGCTTATGGCTTTGTTGCAGGCGGTTCAACCATTTTCAAAGGCAAAATGGAGGGTGAAACGCTCAAAGCAAGGGTTATCAGAGTGACCGACGTTAATTCAAAAAGCGTTAACGGCGAGAGCGAAATCGTAACGGTCACCTTCAAAGCTCAGGTGCTTGGCGGTGAGCGCAGAGGTAAAACGGTTAACGTTATTCAGGAAATTGATAAGTCATATGCGTTCAGTCCGAGACAGGTTGAGCAAAACGATAAAATTCTTGTTGAAAGCTATAGTCAGGACGGACAGACGTATTTCTATTTCGGCGATTACGTGCGAATAACTCCGCTTATCTGGCTGCTTGCGATATTCTGTGTGCTGATTATCGTTTTCTCAAGAATGCAGGGTCTTAAAACTATAATCTCGCTCGGCTTTACCTGTGTTTCGGTATTCTGCGTGCTTATACCTGCAATTCTCAACGGACATAATATCTATCTGTGGTCAATCCTTGTGAGCGTTTATATAACGGTTATGACTCTTTGCATAATCAGCGGATATAACCAAAAGGCTCTCTGCGCAGGTATCGGATGTATTTGCGGCGTTATGTGCTCGGGTCTTGTTGTGCTCGTAACGGATAAATTTCTCAACATGACGGGATTGCTGGAAGAAGAGTCGATTTATCTGTATCAGCTCTATCCCGATAATCCGATTGATTTAAAAGCTATAATTTTTGCAATGATAATCATCGGCGCTCTCGGTGCGGTTATGGACGTTTCGATGTCCATTTCATCTTCGCTTTTTGAACTTAAAACAAAATCACCCGAAATCAAGCCTTCGGAGCTTATGAAATCAGGTTTCACCATCGGCAGAGATATGCTCGGCACAATGGCAAACACCCTTGTGCTTGCCTATATCGGTAGCTCGCTCACGAGCGTTTTGCTTCTTGTTTCATATAACGCAAATCTCGGTCAGGTTATTAATAAGGAAATGATAATTGCGGAAATTCTGCAGGCGCTTGCAGGCAGCATGGGTATGCTTCTCACTCTGCCGCTGACAAGTGCAATCTGCGCCGTGATATATTATAAAAAGGAAGTTAGAGAAAATGCCTCTCGTTAAAATGAGTGATTTGCTTATTAAAGCAAAAAAAGAAGGTTACGCTGTGGGCAGCTTCAGCGTGGCAAATATGGAAATGGTGCTTGGCGTGATTAAAGCGCTTGAAGAAACCAAAAGCCCTGCCATCATTCAGATTGCAGAGGTCAGGCTGAACCATTCTCCGCTTGAACTCATCGGACCGCTGATGGTTGCCGCCGCAAAAAACAGTTCTGTGCCTGTTGCGGTGCATTTTGACCACGGCAAGACCGAAGAAAAAATCAGACAGGCTCTTGAAATCGGCTTCACGAGCGTTATGTTTGACGGCTCGCATCTTCCGTTTGAAGAGAACGCCGCAAAAACGGCAGAGGTTAAACGCCTTGCAGCGCATTACGGTGCGGACTGTGAGGGCGAAATCGGTTGCGTAGGCGGCAGCGAAGACGGCAGCGAAGATATTGCCGTCAACTGCACGTCTCCTGCGCAGGCGGCTGAATTCTATCAGAAAACGGGCGTTGATGCTCTTGCGGTTGCGATAGGTAATGCCCACGGCAATTACAAGCAGGCGCCGAAGCTTCGCTTTGATATTCTTGAGCAGACGGCAAACTGCGTTGATGCACCGCTTGTGCTTCACGGCGGTACGGGTATTCTGCCCGATGATTTCAGAAAATGTATTTCGCTCGGTATTCACAAAATCAATATTGCTACCGCAACTTTTGACAGGGTTGAACTGAGCGCAAGAAATGCATATGAAAACGGCTCAATCAAGGGCTATTACGATTTACAGACCGCGGAGGTTGAGGGCGCATATAAAAACGCCCTTGAACATATAGAAATTTTTGGCTGTGCAGGCAAAGCGTAAGCGGATAATGAAAGGACAGATAAAAATGAGCTACATTAAGTTTGATAATTCAAAGGCACTTGACGTTATACCCATTGGCAGAATTGCGATTGACTTTAACCCCACAGATATGAACAAACCTCTCTCCGAGAGCAGTAATTTCAACAAATACGTTGGCGGTTCGCCTGCAAACATTGCAGTCGGTCTTGCAAGACTCGGTGCAAAGTGCGGCTTCATTGCAAGAGTATCCGACGACCAGTTCGGCGATTACGTTGAAAATTATTTCAAGGCAGACGGCATTGACGTTTCGCACGTTTTCAGATGCGAAAACGGCGAAAATCTCGGTCTTACTTTCACCGAAATTCTCAGCCCCACACAGAGCAGCATTCTGATGTATCGCGAAGGCGTTGCAGACCTGCAGGTTTGCGTTGACGACGTTGACGAAGAATATATCAAGAGTGCAAAGGCAGTTGTTATTTCGGGCACTGCATTGTGCGCAAGCCCTTCAAGAGAAGCGGCTCTCAAAACTCTTTTCCTTGCAAAGAAGAACGGCGTTGTTGTTATCTTTGATATCGACTACAGAAGCTACACCTGGAAGAACAAGGACGAAATCTCGCTCTACTATTCAATCGCCGCAAAGAACAGCGATATCATTCTCGGCTCAAGAGAAGAATTTGACCTCACAGAAGCAGTTGAAGGCGTTTGCGCAAGCGACGAAGAATCCGCAAAGCGCTGGTTCTCCTACGGCAACAAGATTGTTATCATCAAGCACGGCAAGGAAGGCTCCGTTGCTTATCTTGATGACGGCTCGGCATATAAGGTCAAGCCTTTCCCCGTTAAGATGCTTAAGGGCTTCGGCGGCGGCGACGGCTATGCTTCTGCCTTCATTTATTCGCTTCTCAACGGCAAGAGTGTTCCTGATGCACTTGAATTTGCAACTGCATCTGCTTCAATGCTCGTTTCTGCTCACAGTTGCTCCGCGGCAATGCCTTCAGCGGAAGCTGTTCAGGAGTTTATCAATAACATCAAACCCACATCGGGCGAAGTTATCGAAAAGATTAAATAAAAGCAAAAGACGGTGCCGAAAGCACCGTCTTTTTTTACATCTGTTCAAGAATGTACTGTTTAACGTCTTCAAGTTTGCTCTTTTGCCATTCGCCCGATTCCGCCTTTTCCGCAAGAGGACAAAGAATAAAGAAATCAAGCGTTTCGCCGGGCACGCGACCCGTACGCAAAGGCTCGGCAAAATGCTCCGCCCATTCCTCTTCGGTTGCGTTTGCAAATCTTGCGGGGTTCAGATAGGTCATCTGACGCCTTGTTGCGGCAATGTGCATCTTTGCCGAAAGGGGAGAGAGCAGGTTGAATTCCTCCTCCTGTACGTCGGTGAAAATTCTCGGCAGAGGCGCTTTCGCAACGTGTTCTTCACCTCTTATGATTTCAAGTCCCATCGGTTCCCATGTGAACTCCGTTTCGGTGAAATTGAGTTTTACAAGCAGACCGTATTGTGTGTTGAACTGTGAACGCTGATAATCTGTATCAAAAATAAAGTTACCGAGCGAATAGAAAATTATCTTATCGCCGACGGTTTCGTAATTCATCGGAACATGAGGATGGTGAGAAACAACAATATCCGCACCCATATCGAGATAAAGGCGGTATCTCTCCCTTGTGTAAGGTGAGGGCAGGGGTGTGAATTCTTCGCCTGCGTGGGCAACAACAATGCACCAGCGGCAGGTCTTTTTGATTTCGTTTATGGATTTTTGAATTTCGTCAAGGTCGCTCCAGCTGTAGCAACCGGGTTTTCCTTCATCGGCTTTGCGGCAAGCACGCTGATAGCCGATGCCGAACATACCTATTCCGCCTGCTTCGTCAAGAATAACCGCTTTGCGCGCTTCATTGATATCCATACCTGCGCCGATGGTTTTTGCACCGTTTTCTTTTGCAATTTCAATTGTGTTGCGAATGCCGTATTCACCTGCATCCATAATATGGTTGTTACAGATGTTCCAGATATCCGCGTTCATTTTGTTAAGAACTTTAACGGCTTCGGGGTCAATTGTGTGCAGAAGCTGGGCAACGCCGTCTTTGGTTGTGTTTTGCTCAAGCGGCGCAACGGGTCCCTCAACGTTTGCCACAACGTGGTCTGCAGAATGCAGAAAATCAAGCACCTCTTTGCCGATGAGTTCCTCATCGTTCCATTTGCCGAACATATATCTGTCAAAACCGATGTCACCGGTAAAAACTATTGAAGATTTGTTTTTCATAATGATCTCCTTTCAGACATCAATATAAATTAATTATATCACAACCAAAAGAAAAGAGCAACAAATCTTATTTGCTTTTATATAAAAAGCAGTTTTCGTCGTGAGAATAAATCATACCTATTGCCTGCAGATATGAATAAATGATGGTTGAGCCGACGAATTTCATTCCTCTTTTTTTCAAATCTTCAGAAATTGCGTCGGATAAAGCGTTTGTGGTTTTGCCTGTTTCGTATATAATCTCATCGCCCGAAAATGCTTTCAGATAATTATAAAACGAGCCGAATTCTTCGGAGATTGCTTTGAAGATTCTGCTGTTGCTGATGCTTGCGTTTATCTTAAGCTTGTTTCTGATGATTTCTTTGTTGCAAAGAAGTTCATTTATCTTTTCATTATCATAGGCGCAGACTTTTTCTGAATTGAAATTATCATACGCCTCTCTGAAAGCCTCTCTTTTATTCAAAACGCATTCCCACGAGAGTCCTGCCTGAAAGGATTCAAGAATCAGCATTTCATAAAGATGCTTTTCGTCTGTAACGGGCACACCCCATTCGTTATCGTGATAATCAATATATTTCGAGTTTTGGGTATTGCACCAGGTGCAACGTGTTTTGTTTGGCATACAAAAAGTCCTTTCGGTTTAAAAAGAAAGCATTCTCCGAGTTACAGAGAATGCACTGTTTGGTACGATTGTTAATAACGGATTTTAAAAGAGATTTTTATTTGAAACATATGCAATAACGTATTATATGTTTAATTTACAAATGCCGTGTATTTTATAAACATCTCCATAGTCAAAATGAATATTTATTTCATTTGTACCATGTTGAAGTTCATATGCAGATTGCTGCATAAGCTTTTTTCCGTGATAAACCGCAATCCGTATTTTTCTGTCATCATCCCAAGGAACATTATCGACGAGGTTAAAAATAGGTTCCGTATCAATTTTCTTTCCGAACAATTCGTCTGTACTGATTCTGAATATGCTTGCAAGTTTAGGTAAAAGCGTAATGTCCGGAGAGGTGATTTTTTGTTCCCATTTTGAAACAGCTTGGGTGGAAACATTCACCTTTTGGGCAAGTTCCTCTTGAGTCATTGCATTCAATCTTCTGTAGTAAGCGATTTGTTCACCTATATTGAATTTTGTGTTCATATTTTGTCCTTTCTGCACTTTATTTAGATTTATTTTTGTTTGCTGATTATATTATATTTAATAAAGTGCAGAAATTAAAGACATCATTTTGATTATTACCATCATTGTTGGTTGATATTTCGCCTTTATAACAGATAAGAGATAATCCACTCACCGCCGCAGCGATTTCACACGCCGCAGGCGTATTTCACATTGCGAAGCAATATTTCACCCACCCGACAGGGTGGATTAAGTTGACAAAAGCAGCTTGAAAGCTGCTTTTGTCTGGCCCGCCCGAAGGGATTCGAACCCCCGTTCTTCAGAATCGGAATCTGCTGCGTTATCCAACTGCGCCACGGGCGGAAATTATATTTACTAAAGCAATATACAATGTTTTGCCTGAAAAGTCAAGCGGAAGAGGTCGACGGTATGCGTCTCCCAACGGAGCGATAAAAAACAAAAAGCAGTCTCAAGACTGCTTTTTGTTACGGCATATATTCCCTAAATTGTTTGGGCACCTCAATTTCGGTGCTGTATCGGTGCCAGCACCTTTCTGCGAGTCCCACAACAAAAACAACTTTAAAATTACCTCTGTAAGTGTTAAAAGTGTCTCTGACTGTGTATTTTCCCTCGATTGTGTATATGCGCCAGATATCATCGTACGGGTCATAGTCAATACTATCCCAATAATCGTACATGGAATCGTACGTAACACCGTTAACATCGGTGTGCTTGATAGGAGGATATGCAATTTCATCAACAATATCCTCAACCTGGTCTTTGTCTGCTATTTCAAACCTGGTTTTCGTATATTTTATTTTTTCAAGCTTAATGTCTTTATCGACCTCTTGCCAGGTGGCAAGCACCTCTTCTTTTGCTGAATCTTTTGCAAAATCCAAGTTGGACATAATGGGAGGAAAAACCGTCAGGACAACAATCAGCGCTATTATTAAAATTATTATTAAGGCTTTGCGGATTTTTCGCTTGTTTCGGTGAAAGAACTCTTTAACAGCACCAAAACAATCTGAAGATTGTTTTTTTATGATTTCCGGCGGAGGTTCGGGTTTTGCAACAAAATCAGTTTCGGGGTTAACAATGGTTTTTTCTACAGGCACAGGGGTTGGATTATCTGAAAGAATTTTGTTTATAGGGAAACCGCAACCAACGCAGATTTCCGCCTGATCAGATATTTCTTTTTCGCATTCGGGGCACTTGATCAAAGCCATAAACATTTCACCTCATTTGGCAATGATTTATAGATTTTTTACATTATAACATTAATTTATATTGTTTGCAATGTTTTGCTTGCCAAAAACATTGGCATACCCGTTATCATTAGTGAAACAACCTCGTTTGCAAAAGGCAAACATAACAAAAAGCACCGACAAAGTCGATGCTTTTTTCTGGCTGGGACGGCTGGATTTGAACCAGCGAATGACAGAGTCAAAGTCTGTTGTCTTACCGCTTGACGACGCCCCAATATAAAATTGATTCGGATATTAAAATACGCAAAGCGAATAGCTTTGCGTAAGAGATTTTAAATGGGGTGGTTGATGGGAGTCGAACCCACGACCTCCAGGGCCACAACCTGGCACTCTAACCAACTGAGCTACAAC
>JAFXJO010000127.1 GCA_017532185.1 Clostridia bacterium
TACCGTTCAATCATCGCAAGACTCGGCATCCGTAAATAATTTTCGCCAAAGCAAGCAGGCAGGATATCCATTTCCCGCCTGCTTTGTTATGTTAAAACGAAAACAAATTGCATCTTTCAGGCGACCGGGAACGGTTTTAGCGGTAAATCGAGCGTCCGAAAATCTTCGGGCATTGGATTTATTGCTAAGCCGGGTCGCCTGTGGAAATATTAAATTCAGAGAGGTATTACAAATGTTTTTTGAAGCTTTCAAAAAGTATGAGACCGAAATTGCCGGCAGACCTTTTGTTGTTGAAGTTGGCAAGATGGCTCAGCTTGCAGGCGGCGCCTGCCTTGTTCGCTACGGCGAAACAAACGTACTTTGCACAGCTACCATGGCAGCAAAACCCCGTGAGGGCGTAGATTTCTTCCCTCTTTCAGTTGACTATGAAGAGAAGCTCTATTCCGTTGGTCGCATTCCCGGCTCATTCCAGCGCCGTGAAGGCAAGGCAAGCGAAAAGGCAACTCTCGCTTCCAGAGTTATCGACAGACCCATCCGTCCTCTTTTCCCCAAGGATATGAGAAACGACGTTGGCGTTGTTGCAACAGTTATGTCTGTTGACCCCGATTGCCAGCCTGAAATCACAGCTATGCTCGGCGTTTCAATCGCTATCTCAATCTCCGAAATTCCTTGGGAAGGCCCCGTTTCAGGCGTTGTTGTAGGTCTTGTTGACGGCGAATACGTTATCAACCCCACTCTCGAGCAGAGAGCAAAGAGCGATATGTACGTTACCGTTGCATCAACAAGCGACCTTGTTGCAATGATTGAAGCAGGAGCAAACGAAGTTTCTAACGATGATATGTATGACGGCATTATGTTCGCTCATAAGGAAAACCAGAGAATCGTTGAATTCATCAATATGATCAAGGCTGAGTGCGGCAAGGAAAAGGTTGACTTCCCCTCAAACGATCCCGATCCCGAAATGTATGAAGCAATCAAGGATTTCGCAATCGAAGATATCCGTTTTGCTCTTGATACAGACGATAAGAGAATCCGTGACGAGCGTCTTAAGCCCGTTTATGATAAGGTTCACGAGAAATTCGATGAAATCTATCCCGAAATGGAAGTTAAGATTGAAGAATGTCTCTACAAGGTTCAGAAATACGTTGTTCGCCGCTGGCTTCTTGATGATGGCAAGCGCGTTGACGGCAGAGGTATCAACGAAATCCGTCCTCTTAACGCAGAGGTAGACCTTCTTGACAGAGTTCACGGTTCAGGTATGTTCACAAGAGGTCAGACTCAGGTTCTTTCAATAACAACTCTCGGACCCATGAGCGATGCTCAGCTTCTCGACGGTCTTGATGAAGAAGAATCCAAGAGATATATGCACCACTATAATTTCCCCTCATATTCGGTTGGCGAAACAAAGCCCTCAAGAGGTCCCGGCAGAAGAGAAATCGGCCACGGTGCACTTGCAGAGCGTTCACTTATCCCCGTTCTTCCTTCAGTTGAAGAATTCCCCTATACAATCAGAGTTGTTTCAGAAGTTCTTTCATCAAACGGTTCAACATCACAGGGCTCAGTTTGCGGTTCAACTCTTTCGCTTATGGCAGCAGGTGTTCCCATCAAGGCTCCCGTTGCAGGTATTTCCTGCGGTCTTATCACAGAAGGTGACCGCTTCATGACAATGGTTGATATCCAGGGCCTTGAAGACTTCTTCGGCGATATGGACTTCAAGGTTGCAGGTACAAAGAAGGGTATCACCTCAATCCAGATGGACCTCAAGGTTCACGGTCTTACTCCAGCAATCATCAGAGAAGCTCTTGATAAGACTTATACAGCAAGATGCTATATCCTTGATGAAATTATGCTTCCCGTTATCGCTGAACCCAGAGCAGAGCTTTCAAAGTGGGCTCCCAAGATGCTCACAACAAAGATCGACCCCGAAAAGATCGGCGACGTTATCGGCAAGCAGGGCAAGGTTATCCAGAAGATCTGCGCAGAATGCAACTGCAAGATCGACGTTCAGGAAGACGGTAACATCTTTGTTTCATCAACAGATATCGACGATGCACGCAGAGCAATCTCAATCGTTGAAACAATTGCTAACGACCCCGAGGTTGGCGCAATCTATAAGGGTGTTGTAACACGTCTTATGAGCTTCGGCGCATTTGTTGAAATCGCACCCGGCAAAGAGGGTATGGTTCATATCAGCCAGCTCGACGTTAAGAGAACCGAAAAGGTTGAAGACGCAGTTACCGTTGGTGACGAAGTTATCGTTAAGGTTCTTCCCAAGGATGACCAGGGCAGACTCAACTTCTCACGCCGTGAGGCTCTTATTGAGGTTGAGGGTCTTGTTCCCGAAAACACCGTTTCAGATGCACCCAGAAGAGCTCCCAGAAGAGATTTCAAGGGTGACAGAGGCGGCAGAAGCAGAAGAGACTAATATAAAAATCAAAGCCTGCACAAGCGTGCAGGCTTTTTTGATGTTTTGAAAAAGAAAACCGCCAACGGTAATTCCGACGGCGGTGATTTTTTAACCGAAGTTCTTAACAACCTGTGCAAAGGTATCGGCAAGAGTTTTTTGTGCGTTTGCGTCAAGGGCGTTCGTTTCGTGGTAGTGTCTGTTGCCCAGACGGTCACTTGTGGTGTTAAGATAAGGCTGTGTGGGGTGGAGCACAAAATCGTTGGGCGGAACAACGTAGCCCGTCATATCGTTTGATACGCCGAAAACAATGATTGATTTATCGCCTGCGATATCAGCAAGGGGAGTGGGATTGATTTCGGGACCCTTGCCTGTGCCCGAATCTTCTGCGGAGAGATATTCGCCATAGACAGTGGGCATAAAGTTTTCACCGGGGAGAAGCAGAAGCTTCTGACCGCCAACTGTCATATAAGTCATTTCGGATTCAATGGCAATACCGATATCGGTTTTATCGCTTGGATATGCCTTGAAGCTCATAACGTGGCGCATTGCAAGAAGAGTGAGAACGTAGTTGCCTACGGGATAATAGAAGGGCTGCTGGATAAATTTGATTTCGGGCTTGAGTTCTTCGTCGTTTATGCTCATTGCGGCATCGGCAATTGTTTCGCCCTGAAGCTGAATGTTGCGAACCCTGTCTTCTTCGTCATATCTTGCGGCATCCATACCGCCGAGAGGTCCGATGGCATAGAGTACGTCGGCACCGTTTTCTTTTGCAATTTTTTCGCGGAGATAATAGGGATATTCGGCACTGAGGAGTCTGTTGTCACCGCCGAGTGAGTTGGGATGTGCGGCAAAGTTAAGCATCCAGATTTCTTTTGAGCCGTCATCGGGAGCAAAGCGGAATCTTGCAAGAATTTCGTGCTTATAGCTGAAACGTCTGCCTGTTGCAAGACCGTCTTTGATTTCGGTCCTGCCGTTAAAGAGCTTACCGGCTTTTCTGTTTTTATAAGCGGCGATTGCAACCTCAACGGCCTTTTCTTCAATGAGAGCCATATACTGAGGGTCTTTGCCGTTTGAAGGAATGCTGACAAGATTGGGCTTACCCCAATAACCGACTGTATCGATGCCTGAATGGCTGTGTGTGCAGCTGAAGTTTATGAGCTTGCATCCTTTGATTTCGGGGCAGGCAAGAATTCTTTCCCTGATAGCCTTAACCTCGATTCTTGTGAGACCAACGATATCTGCGCCGATCCAGAGAATGCCTTCGTCGTTACCGCAGTCGAGCCATACTGCGCTGATGTAAACGGGAGTGAGAACGCCTTCCATCTTGTGACCCGAACCGTGACCTGCAATCCAATAAATCTTATTTTTATCGGAAAGGTCGGGCATAATTTCTTCTCTTGCAAAGCCTGCGCGGAAACCTGCACCGCTGATAACGGTGGGCTTTAACTGTTCAATCTCAGGTGCGGGTCCCTGTTTGGCAATTTTTTTGCCGAAATTTTTGGCTATAGCTGCAATGCCTTTTGAGGCAAAATCCATAATATCCATATTTTTTCTCCTTAAGTATAAATTATTACATTTTAATTATATATGTAAACTGCCTATTATGCAAGGGGTAAATGCAACGCAAATTTATATTGTTATTGATTTGAACGTAAACGTATGTTATTATAAAATGGTAAAATATATAAAGGAGCTTTGCTATGGCTAAAATAATCGGCGAATCAATAAAAAATATTCCTTGGCAGGATAAACCTGAGGGCTACAGATATCCCGTTTGGAGATACAGCGGCAACCCCATCATCACAAGAGATAACCTCTATATGGCTAACAGCATTTTCAATTCTGCTGTTGTGCCTTTCGGTGATGGATTTGCGGGCGTTTTCAGAGTTGACGTTATGAGCAGAGACCATACTCTTGTTGTCGGTTACAGCAAGGATGCAATTAACTGGGAGCTTGAAGAAAAGGTTATTTTCAGAGGATACGACCCCAGGCTCTGCCTTATTGACGGCAAATATTATCTTTCATGGGTTAACCTGACTCCTCACGGTACTACAATCGGTATTGCTTACACAACAGATTTCAAGGATTGGACTCAGCTTGAGGATGCTTGCTACCCCGTTGCGAGAAACGGCGTGCTTTTCCCCAGAAAGGTCAATGACGAATATCTTCTTCTTATCAGACCTTGCGACAGAGGTCATACACCTTACGGCGATATTTTCCTCAGTCACAGCAAGGATTTAACTTATTGGGGTAAGCACAGATTTGTTATGAAGCCCGAAAAGAACTGGGAAATGACCAAGGTTGGTGCAGGCCCCACACCCATCGAAACCGATGAAGGCTGGCTTATGTTCTACCACGGTGTTCTTACAAGCTGCAACGGCTTCACATATGCAATGGGTGCCGCAATTCTTGATAAGGATGAGCCTTGGAAGGTGCTTCACAGAGCCGATTGCTTCCTGCTTGCGCCGCACGAACTCTATGAGTTTGTTGGCGACGTTCCCAACGTTGTTTTCCCCTGTGCAGCTCTTGCAGATGCTGATACAGGCAGAATCGCAATCTATTACGGCGCGGCTGACACCAGCGTTGCTCTTGCATTCACAACAGTTGATGAAACGATTGATTTCATTAAAAAGAACGATTTGCTCAAGAAATAATTTCACAAATTGTTTATAGTTGCTTCTTCAATTCTTCTGCAGAGGTGATATAATGAAGCTGAAGGGGATATAATATTCACGTTAATATTGAGGGAGGCTTTAAAATGAGAAAAATCAAAAATTTTTTGGCTTTACTTACTGCCGCTTCAATCGCTTTTTCGTTTGTTGCCTGCGGCAAAGAAAATGAAGAAGCGACAACTCTTCCGACACAGGCTGAGAATATTGTTACCGAGGAAGCAGTTACGGAGCCTGTGAGCGAAGAAACAACCGCTCAGACTGTTACCGAACCATACACTAAGCAGGAAACAACAACGTTGAAGGCTGAGCAGGAAAAAACAACCGCCGGAGCAACGAAGCCTGCCGAAATAAAACCGCAGACGACTAAGGCGCAAACAACAAAGCCCGATGCAACCGCGCCCTCAAGCAAAGCGGATATTATCAAGCTTTACAATACGGCGCTTAGCGGAGCTTCAACAGCCAAACCGGGCTATTCAAAAACCGTTAACACCACAATGAGCAACATAAATATGGGAGCGCTTTCAAAAATAAGCGCAGTCAAGGAAGTTGTCGGTGATTTTTTGGGTGAAGGCAAAACATCATCAACCGTTAAAAAAGGAAGCTTTGACGGTACTTCTCTCGTTAAAAGCACGTTAAAAGAAGCGGATATTACATCCGCAACCTGTAAGCTTTCTTCGGATAAGAAATATTATACCGTTGAAATAACCGTTAAAAACGAAACAAATCCCCTTAAAAAGTCGAGTGCACTCGGCAGGTTCACAAAGGATTATAAAGATGTTGACGAAATCAAAAGCGGTATGAGCGAAGCGGGCGCAAAGGTTGAGAGTATTACCGTAAAAACCTCGGGTGTTAAGATAACCGCAAAAATCGCCATTGATACAAACCGTCTTGTTTCGCTCACTCACACGTTCAAAATGAGCGCTTCGCTGACAAATGTAAAATATTCGATTGCAAAGGTTAAAACTGCAACCGCAGACCTTTCAACAACCGTCAGCTATTCAGATTTTAAATATTAATAATAAAGAGAGCCGCCGGAAATTCCGACGGCTCTGATTTTTTATTAACCGAACATTGAAAGCAGGAAGCCTGCGGCAACCGCAGAACCGATAACGCCTGCAACGTTGGGACCCATGGCGTGCATGAGAAGGAAGTTTGTGGGATTATACTTTCTGCCTTCAACCTGTGCAACGCGGGCAGCCATAGGAACGGCTGAAACGCCTGCGGCACCGATGAGGGGATTGATTTTTCCGCCTGTAACAAGGTAGAGAAGCTTGCCGAGAAGAACACCGCCTGCGGTTGAGAATGAGAAAGCGGTAAGACCCAGAACAATGATGAGGATTGTTTTGAGCTGGAGGAAGATTGCGCCGTTTGCGGTTGCACCAACGGTGAGACCGAGCATAATTGTTACTATGTTGGTCAAAGCGTTCTGGGCAACGTCGCTGAGTCTGTCTGTAACGCCGCATTCCTTCAAAAGGTTACCGAACATAAGCATACCGATAAGGGATGCGCAGGAGGGAATGAGGAATGCACAAAGAACGGCAACAACGACGGGGAAGATAATCTTTTCAGCCTTGCTTACCTTTCGAAGCTGCTTCATCTCAACCTTTCTTTCTTTTTCGGTTGTGAGAGCTTTCATGATGGGGGGCTGAATAAGAGGAATGAGAGCCATATAGGAATATGCCGCAACCGCGATGGGAGCGAGAAGGTCGGGAGCAAGCTTGCCTGTGAGGAAGATTGCTGTGGGGCCGTCTGCACCGCCGATAATGCCGATTGAGGCTGCTTCGTAAACGGTAAAGCCGAATGTTCTGGCGAGCAGGAATGCAACGTAAACGCCGAGCTGAGCTGCCGCGCCGAGAAGAAGGCTGATGGGGTTTGCAAGCAGGGGACCGAAATCGGTCATTGCGCCTATACCGAGGAAGATAAGGCAGGGGAATATGGAACTCTTAACACCTGCATATATCAGCCTGAGAACACCGTTTTCATACCAGTGAGCACGGGTGGCGCCTTCGGCAAGCTCTGTCATAATGCCTGCAGGGTCATCCATAAGACCTGCGCCGGGAAGATTAGCGAGCATAATGCCGAATGCGATGGGCACAAGAAGAAGGGGTTCAAACTTTTTAACTATTGCAAGGAAGAGGAGAAGGAACGAAACAAGAAGCATAACGCCTTCCTGCCAAGTGAGAAGTGCGAAGCCCGATTCCCTTACGAGGGTTAAAAGTGCATCTTTAACCATTTCCATTATGCTTCGCCTCCCTTCTTGCCATCATCAATAAGCTTGATTGATTTGAAACTGAGTCTGTTGAGCGGAATTTCGCTCTGCTGAGAAACGATAGCCATAATAACTGCGGCTGTTTTCTCGTCAACACCGATAAGGTCAACCTCACCGTTGTTCATACCTGAGGGCATCGGAACACCTGCGGGAGCAGGTGCCGGTTTTGTGTCAGCTTCGGCTTTTTTTGCTTTGCCTTCAATAATTCTGATGATTTTGGAAATCAAAAGAATGAAAACAGCAATCAAAGCAAGCGTTGCCATAACAACTGTTATGCCGAGTGCGGCAGTGAGAAAATCATCGGCAGCCGGAATCTGAAATTTAATATCCATTTTGCCTCCTGTTGAGGGTTAGTTTTTATCTTTTTTGTCGGGCATACTGTTGAGGGCGTTAACAACCGTAACAATGACTGTTGTTACGATGAATATGCCGAGCATACCTTTGCCCATAAAGGGAAGAGAATCCATAAGGAGTTCTACGTTAAACATATTTTCAAACATTCTGCTTCCTCCTTTTTAACTGAAGAACGCAAGGATAAGACCGCCTGCAATAACCGAAGCAACCTGACCCGAAACGTTAACACCGATTGAATGCATAAGAAGGAAGTTCTGGTTATCCTCTTCAAGACCGAGCTTGTGAACAACACGGGCTGACATGGGGAATGCAGAAATACCTGCCGCACCAATCATGGGGTTGATTTTGTTTTTGAGGAAAAGGTTCATAATCTTTGCAAGCATAACGCCACCGAATGTGTCAACGATGAATGCAACAAGACCGAGACCCATGATGATACCTGTTTCAACGCGAAGGAACTCGTTTGCGGTCATTCTGGCAGCAATTGTAATGCCGAGGAAGATTGTGATAAGGTTTGCGAGAACCTTCTGAGCTGTTTCTGAAAGAGAATTAAGAACGCCGCATTCACGGATAAGGTTACCGAACATCAGGAAGCCGATAAGTGCAACCGCGTCGGGAGCAACAAGGCCAACGATAGCTGTGATAACGATGGGGAAAAGAATCTTTGTTCTCTTTGAAACTGTTTTGCCTGAGTATGTCATCCTGATTTTTCTTTCAGCCTTTGTTGTGCAAAGCTTGATGATGGGAGGCTGAACGATGGGAACAAGAGCCATATATGAATATGCGGCAACCATAATAGCTGCGAGATAGTTTGAATCGAGAGCCTTGGCAACGAAGATTGACGTGGGTCCGTCAGCCGCACCGATGATAGCGATTGAAGCTGCATCGTTGATTTCGAAGCCGAAGAATGAAGCGGCACAAAGCGTAAAGAAAATACCGAACTGCGCCGCCGCGCCGAAGAACATAAGCTTCGGGTTGGTCAGAAGCGGTTCAAAGTCAATCATCGCGCCGATGCCGATGAAAAGAATCAGCGGAAAAAGTTCTCCGTGTTCAATACCGATATCAAAAAGAATATCAATAACCTCTATTGCGCCTGAGAGGGGCAGGTTAACAAGGATTGCGCCGAAGCCCATGGGAAGAAGAAGCGTGGGTTCCATCTCTTTGGAGATTGCAAGGTAAATCAGCAAACCGCCGATAACCCACATTACAACCTGCTTCCAGGAGAGGAGCAGTAGGGTTTCATATAAAACTTCCATCAATTAACCTCCGCTTAGATAACGGCAAGAACTTCATCTGTGTTAACAGTTGAGCCCTTGGTAACGGGAATCTGCTTAACAACGCCGTCGCAGGGAGCAACGATGTCGTTTTCCATCTTCATAGCTTCAAGAACCATAAGAACGTCGCCTGCTTTAACAGCCGCGCCAACGCTTACGTTAACGTTGAGAATTGAGCCGGGCATGGGAGCAAGAACCTGTGTGCCGTTTGCTGAAACGGGAGCAGCGGCAGGTGCGGCTGCAGGAGCTGCTGCAGGAGCTGCAACAGGTGCGGGTGCGGCAACGGGAGCTGCAACGGCATCTGTAACGTTTGCAACGTAAGCTTCGCACTCGTTAACTTCTACTTCGTAATTTTTACCGTTAAGGGTTACAACGTATTTCATTTTATTTGTCCTCCATCAGTCTGATTGATTTAAAGCTGAGTCTGTTGAGCGGGATCCCACTCTTGTTGCTGACGATAGCCATAATAACTGCGGCTGTTTTTTCGTCTGTATCGATAAGGTCAAGCTCACCGTTGCTGATGCCTGCAGGAGCAGGAACCTTTGCGCTTGCAGGAGCAGATTTAACGGGAGCAGGTGCTTTCTTTGCTGCTTTGCTGTCTCTGATTTTTGCATAAACAGAATAAAGAACTGCAATAACGAAAACAACAGCAAGCAGAAAAGCAGGAGATTTAACAAAATCAATAAAGCTCATTGTTATCCCCCTCAGATTTCTTTGATTGTATATTTGAAGGTGTTTCTTTCTTTTTCGTCACGCTTTGCAAAATAAGCTTCTGCCTGCATGGGGAATGCGATATATGAAAGAACGTCTTCGTCGCTCTTTGCCTTATCGCCGAGTTCAGCCTTTGTTGCTTCAAAAGCAGGCTCAAGAGTATCTGCGAATCTGCCCGTGAAAGGAGCTTCGTCGCCGATAACAAGCTTCTGGAGTTCTTCGCTTACCTTGCCGGGAGCCTGGCCGTATTCGCCCTTGATGTAGCTCTTAACTTCCTTGGAGATATTCTTATATCTTTCACCTGCAAGAACGTTGGCTGTTGCCTGAACACCAACCATCTGGCTCATGGGAGTAACAAGGGGAGGATAGCCGAGGTCTTCACGAACTCTGGGTGTTTCAAGAAGAACTTCGTCGAGCTTGTCCAGCTTGTTCTGAGCTGTGAGCTGAGCAACAAGGTTTGAAAGCATACCGCCGGGAATCTGATAGATAAGAGCATCGGTCTGAGTGCCCATAACAACGGGGTTGAGAAGACCGCTGTCAAGAGCTTTTGCTCTGATGGGCTTGAAGAAATCGTTGATTTCCTTGCATACGTTTTCATCAACATCAACTTCGTAGCCATACTGCTTGAGAGTATAAACAAGAGTTTCGGTTGCGGGCTGTGATGTGCCGCCTGAGAAGCAGGAGATTGCACTGTCGATAACGTCTGCGCCTGCTTCAACGCACTTGAGAAGTGTCATGAAGCCGAGACCTGTTGTTGAGTGAGTGTGAACAACGATGGGAACTTTAACGTTCTCTTTGAGAGCCTTAACAAGGTCGTAGCCTTCCTTGGGACTCATAATGCCTGCCATATCCTTGATGCAGATTGACTGAACGCCGAGAGCTTCAATCTGTTTTGCAAGCTTAACGTAGCTTTCAAGGTTGTGGATGGGGCTGATTGTGTAGCAGATTGTACCTGATGCGTGAGCGCCGCACTTGAGAGTTTCGTTAACTGCTACTTCGATATTTCTTACGTCGTTGAGAGCATCGAAAATTCTGATGATATCGATGCCGTTTTCAACGCTCTTTCTGATGAACATACGAACAACGTCATCGGGATAGTGCTTATAACCGAGGAGGTTCTGACCTCTGAGAAGCATCTGGAGCTTTGTGTTGGGGCAGGCTGCCTTGATTTTGCGCAGTCTTTCCCAGGGATCTTCGTTGAGGTAACGGAGGCAGGAATCGAAGGTTGCGCCGCCCCAGCATTCGAGTGAATAATAGCCTGCGGCATCGAGCTTCTTGAGAACGGGTTCGAAATCCTCAAAGGGCATTCTTGTTGCGATGAGAGACTGGTTAGCGTCTCTGAGCACGGTTTCAGTAAAGTTAACTTTCATAAAACTGACTGTCCTTTCTTATATTGTGAAATAATTTAATTCTGATTAAAACTCAATGCGTGATGCGATGTAATCTTCGAGAGCATCGATTGAGATACGCTCCTGCTGCATTGTGTCTCTGTCTCTGACTGTTACGCAGTTATCTTCAAGAGATTCAAAGTCAAAGGTAATGCAGAGGGGTGTGCCGATTTCGTCTTCGCGGCGGTAACGCTTACCGATTGAGCCTGTTTCGTCAAAATCAACCATGAACTTCTTCTGGAGCTTTTCATAAACCTTGAGAGCATCGCCCGAGAGCTTCTTTGAAAGAGGAAGAACAGCTGCCTTGAAGGGAGCGATTGCAGGGCTGAGGTGAAGAACAACTCTTGTGTCGTTCTTTTCTGCATCGATAACTTCTTCGTCATAAGCTTCGCAGAGAAGAGCGAGAACGGTTCTGTCAAGACCGTAGGTTGATTCTATGATAAAGGGAATGAATTTTTCGTTTGTTTCGGGATCAAGGTAATCCATCTTCTGACCGCTGTATTCCTGATGTCTTGTAAGGTCAAAGTTGGTTCTGTTGTGAGTGCCGTTAACTTCGCCCCAACCGAAGGGGAAGAGGAACTCGATATCGCAGGCAGCCTTTGCGTAGTGAGCAAGCTTTTCGTGGTCGTGGAAACGGAGATTTTCAGCGGCAATGCCGAGATCCTGATAGAACTTAAGGCCGTATTCCTTGAAGTAATCGTAAAGCTCGCTGTCTGTGCCCTCTTTGCAGAAGGTCTGGAACTCCATCTGTTCGAACTCGATTGTTCTGAAGGTGAAGTTACCGGGAGTGATTTCGTTTCTGAAAGCTTTACCGATCTGACCGATGCTGAAGGGAAGCTTTGCTCTCATTGTTCTCTGAACGTTGAGATAGTTAACGTATTCGCCCTGAGCGTTTTCGGGACGGAGATAGATAACGTTTTTGCTGTCGTTGGTAACGCCTCTGAAGGTCTGGAACATCAGGTTGAATTCTCTGATGTCTGTGAAATCGTGCTTGCCGCAGTGGGGGCAGGGGATTGAGTTTGCTTTGATATAAGCAAACATTTCTTCCTTTGTCATACCGTCTGCGTGTGCATCGGGGTTGAAATCGTCAATAAGGTTATCTGCTCTGTGACGCTTTTTGCATTCCTTGCAGTCAAGAAGAGGGTCGGAGAAGCTTGCAACGTGGCCGCTTGCTTCCCATACTCTGGGATGCATAAGGATATCTGCATCAACCTCATAGCTGTTTTTGCGCTCCTGGATAAATCTCTTTCTCCAGGCATCCTTAACGTTGTTTTTCATTCTTGCACCGAGAGGGCCGTAGTCCCAGGTGTTTGCAAGACCGCCATAGATTTCGCTGCCTGCAAAAATGAAGCCTCTGCCCTTGCAAAGAGCAACAATTTTTTCCATTGTTTTGTCTGTGTTTTTCATCATATCCAAAACTCCCGCCATTATAAATTTTTACCCTATTATAATATCCTAATTTGTGCAATAAAGTCAATGATTACTAAAACAAAAAAGACCGCAAAAAACGGTCTTTTTTGGTGAAATGTACTTATTATATATAAAATATCGATTTTATGTTATTTGCGAAGCTTTTTCTCCGGCATATTTTCGCGGATATATGAGGCAAGAAAGCTTGCGTCGCTGTTGTTGAGAATACAAATAACGAATTTTTTTTCGCCGATCTCAACCTTAACGCGCGGAGTGCCTCTGCCGATGGGAATGCGACAGGTGAAATCGGTTATATCTTCATAAAAGAATTCAAATCTTTCTTCTTTGCAATAAAATTTTGGCTTTATGCCGTAAACTCCGTTTTGATTAATGCAAACAAAGCATTTGCGCACGGTAAGGAATGAACAGATACCGAAAGCAAACGCAACAATACCCACGATGATAAGAATTATGCTCCATATGCCGAAGTTGCCTATTGTGCCATCGGTTAGGCTTTCAAAAAAATACGGGTGATTGCGGATGTAGATTATTCCGCCCGAGCACAAAAACGCGCCGACACAGCATCCGCTGAAAAGATATCCGATTGCGAGCGATTTGCAGTCATAGAATTTTATATTTTTGCCAAGAGTGCGCTCGGGTGCAGAAGTCTCAATTCTGACTTCGTCGGACTCGGTAAGGAGTTTTCCGCATTCAGGACAAATCTCATCGTTTTCTTGGATTTTTGCTTTGCAGAATTTGCATTTCATATCAATCACCTCAAGAAAATGATATCACACATTATTGTTCTGTGTCAACAAAAAGCACCCGACAGCCGTATGCCGTCGGGTGTTGTTATTTATATCAAAAATGCCTTTGCGAGAGCGAAATAGATAACAAGTGTAACGATATCAACGAGCGTTGCAATCATCGGACCTGCCATAAGAGCAGGGTCGAGCTTAACGATTTTTGCAAAAATCGGAAGCGAACAGCCGATGAGCTTTGAAACAATAATTGCGATGAACATTGCAAGCGAAACAACAAGCACAACGGGCCACGTGCTGTCGTTGCTGAAAATAAACATTCGCGCAATGTTTGCCGCACCGAGCACAAGGCCGCAAACGGTGGCAACACGCAATTCTTTGAGTACGATTTTGAAATAGTCTTTGATTTCGATTTCGCCAACGGCGAGACCGCGGATGATAAGCGTTGAAACCTGGCTGCCTGCGTTACCGCCTGTGCCCATAAGCATCGGCATTGAAGCGGTGAGCGCAACAAAGCCTGCGAGCAGAGTTTCGTAACCCTCAATAATCATACCCGTAAACGTACCCGAAATCATAAGAATAAGAAGCCAGATGATTCTGTTGCGGGCAAGCTTGAAAACACCTGTTTTGAGGTATTCTTCGTCTGACGGTGCCATAGCAGCCATCTTTTCAAAGTCTTCGGTAACCTCTTCTTCGATAACGTCAACAACGTCGTCGATGGTGATAATGCCTACAAGGCGGTTTTCGTTATCAACAACAGGTACACTCAGAAGGTCGTATTTACTAACGATATCCGCAACGTATTCTCGGTCATCAAGCGTGTTGACCGAGATAAACTGCGGCTCATCTTCCATAATGTCGCCAACAAGGGTATCTTTATCGCAAAGCAGAAGCGAAAGCAGAGGGATACTGCCCAACAGATGGCGGTGTTTATCCGTGCAATAGCAGGTGTAAACCGTTTCTTTATCAACGCCTGTTTTTCTGATTTGTTCAATAGCCTGTGCAGCAGTGAAATTGGTGTGGAGCTGCACCATTTCGATTGTCATAAGGCTGCCTGCACTGTCTTCGGGGTATTTAAGAAAACGGTTGATGAGCTTTCGCGTTTCCGCATCGGAGTGAGCAAGCACACGGGTAACAACGTTTGCAGGCACTTCTTCAAGAAAGTCAACAACGTCATCAAGAAACATTTCGTCGAGCAGGCGCTCAAGCTCGGCATCGTTGATCATTCGCACAAGCTCTTCCTGTGATTCGGGTTCAAGGTAGGCAAAAACGTCTGCCGAAATATCCTTGGGAAGCACGCGGAAAACAAAAAGTCTCTCTTTTGCCTCAATCTCGTCCATAAGCAGAGCTATATCAACCTCATTCATTTCTGAAAAAAGCTCGCGGAGCGATGAAATTTCACCGTTAGAAATAAGCTCAGGAACTTTTTCGATGAGGATATCAAGTTCTTCCATTAAAAAAAGCATCTCCTTTCATCGGTATATTCATACCGGCGCAAAGGCGATGCAGTCAAAACAAAACAAGAGCGAAACCGTCATTGTTTAAAAATGCGGCTCACTTCGGTGGCTGAAAGACAGCTCCGCCATTGCGGCTGATTCAGTTAACATTCTACTTCGGGGTTTAGGTACATCGGAACTGCCCAAAAGTCTCACCACACATTTCTTTGATATTTTTTCTTTACTTATTAATGTTACACCCTTTAATTTGTCAAGTCAAGCAAAATTGCAAAAAAATTCATAAAAATGAAATATTCAACAAAAACGGCGAAAAACGGAGATTTACAGGCTGAAACAGCAGAAATCGGGCGAAAACGGGAGAAGATTTGAGGCAAAAAATCATAACCTGTTAACATATTTGCGTTAACAAAACCTGCGTTTTCGCTTTAGGGTGAGGGAAGAAAACACAAATCACCCTCGGAAAGGACGTCGTTATGAAGAAAGGTCTTAACGAAAAAGAAAAGCTTTTTTGCAGCTATTATGCCGGATTCGGCGATGCGAGAGGTTGTGCGGCAAGAGCAGGTTATTGCATTTCGCCCGAAAAGAGCGCACAGAAGCTTCTTGCAAGAGCCGATATCAGGGCGGAAATCGAGAGGCTCGAAAAGGAACGCAAAAGCTTTTCGACGCAGGTTGAAAAAGGGCTTTGCAGGCTTGCTTTCGGTTCTGTTACCGATGCACTCAGGCTGATGCTTTGCGAAGATATGCTTACCGCTGAAGAAATTGAAAAACTGGATTTATTCAACGTTTCCGAAATCAAACGTCCCAAGGGCGGCGGACTTGAAATTAAGTTTTTTGACAGGCTCAAGGCGCTTGAAAAGCTTGCTTCGCTCGGCGGCGGAGAAGAGAACACGCAAAGCAGTTTTATAAAGGCTCTTTCGGAGGGCGCGCGGCTTCTCTCAGAGGAGGAAAACATTTGAGTTCAGCAACAAAAAAGCCTGCATTCACCCCGTTTTCCAAAAAGCAGATGCAAGTGCTTTGCTGGTGGCTGCCTGACAGTCATTTAAGCGCGTACGATGCCGTTATCTGTGACGGTGCGGTGCGCTCGGGCAAAACACTCTGTATGTCGGTTTCCTTTGTAACGTGGGCTTTTTCGGCTTTCGACGATTCTTCCTTCGCCCTTTGCGGCAAAACAATAGCTTCCCTTCGCAGAAACGTTGTTACGGTTATTCTGCCCGTTTTGCGTGAGCTTGGCTTTGAATGCAATGAAAAATATTCGCGCAACCTTATCGAGATATCATATTCGGGTAAAACGAACAGGTTTTATCTTTTTGGCGGTAAGGATGAGGGTTCGGCGGCTCTGATTCAGGGCATGACGCTTGCAGGCGTTTTGCTTGATGAGGTTGTGCTTATGCCGCGCTCGTTTGTTGAGCAGGCGCTTGCGCGATGTTCGGTTGAAGGTTCAAAGCTTTGGTTTAATTGCAATCCCGAGCATCCGATGCACTGGTTTCATGAAGAATGGATAAAGAAACGTGAAGAGAAAAACTGTCTTTATCTCCATTTTACCATGAAAGATAATCCTTCGCTCACACAGTCTGTTATACGCCGGTACGAAAAGCTTTATTCGGGAGCTTTCTATGAAAGGTTCGTTCTCGGTAAATGGGTTGCCGCCCAGGGCTGCGTTTACCCTATGTTTTCGCAAAAAAAGCACGTTTGCGAACCGCCCGACGACTTGGAGAAATACTATATCTCCTGCGACTACGGCACGGTAAACCCCTCCTCTTTCGGTCTCTGGGGCAAAAAAGACGGCGTGTGGTACAGAGTGAACGAATATTATTTTGATTCGAGAAGCGAGGGACACCAGAAAACGGACAGCGAGCATTATGAAGCTCTCTGTGAGCTTGCAGGCGGCAGAAAAATAACCGCGGTTATCGTTGACCCGTCGGCGGCGAGCTTTATCGAATGCATAAGACGGAACGGCAGATTCAAAGTGATGCCTGCCAAAAACGACGTTATTGACGGTATCCGCAGAGTTTCGGACTGTCTTAAGAACGGAAGTCTGAAGTTTGCGTCCGTTTGCAAAGACAGCATCAGGGAGTTCGGGCTTTACAGATGGGAAGAAAATTCCGCAAAGGATACGGTCAGAAAAGAAAACGACCACGCTATGGACGATATCCGATATTTCGTTTCAACCGTCATCGATGGCGGAAACGACGAGGGATTTTTCGCTGTAGCGGCGGTCAGAAGATGAGAAAGGAGGAATTGTTATGGGCTTATTCAAAAACAGAAAACAGGAAAGAATATCTGCACCCGTAACGCAGAGCAGAGGCAGTCAAACTTTCGGTATGCTCGATGGCTATGTGCCGTTGGGTGCGCCGCAGTTAAGACTTTATAAAGCTCTCAGAGAAGCAGTGCCTGTTATTGATGCGGCGGTTTTCAAGCTTGTGCGTCTGACGGGCGGCTTCAGGGTTGAATGCTCCGATGCACAGGCGAACGAGGCGCTTGAGGAGTTTGTTGAAAGCGTACCCGTTGGCGGAAACAGGCAGGGTATCGCGGCGTTTGTTTCGTCTTATTTTGAGCAGCTTCTTACTTGCGGTACGGCTATCGGCGAAATTGTGACGGATGCCGACGGTATGCCTTGCGCGCTTTTTAACGCTCCGCTTGAGAGCATAGAGCTTAAGCGGGCCGATAACGGTTTTGAGGTTGAAATCTACGTTCGCAACGGATGCGAGCTCAAAAAGGCACCGCGTCAGGAGCTTTGCCTTCTCAGCGTGCTTAACCCTGAACCCGGTGCTCTGACGGGCAACTCTCTGCTCAAGGGTATGCCGTTTGTGAGTGGAATTCTGCTCAGGATTTTTGAGAGTATCGGTGCAAACTGGGACAGAGTCGGCAATCTTCGATTTGCAGTAACTTATAACCCGAAAAATGATGCGATGGACAGAGCCTACGCAAAAGACAGAGCCTTGCAGGTAGCGAAGGAATGGGGCGAGGCAATGCAAAGCGGTTCGGAAATCAAGGATTTTGTTGCAGTCGGTGACGTGCAGATAAAGGTTATCGGTGCGGATAACCAGATTCTGGACAGCGAGGTGCCTGTGCGCCATATGCTTGAGCAGATTGTTGCAAAAACGGGTATTCCGCCCTTTATGCTCGGCCTTTCGTGGTCAAGCACGGAGCGTATGAGTTCCCAGCAGGCGGATGCTCTCACAAGTGAGCTTGAAGCTTACAGGCGTATTCTTACCCCTGTTATCAGAAAAATCTGCGTTGCTTTTCTCAGAAGCAGAGGCTATTCCTGCAATCCGCAAATTGTCTGGGATAACATAACCCTGCAGGATGAGGTTGAGCTTGGCAGAGCAAGACTTTATAACGCTCAGGCGGCAAAGCTTGAGGCTGAAAACGAAAAGAGAGGTGAATGACTTTGAACAACGAAAAAAGCAATCTTGCATTGCCCGAGGAAGAAATGAAACTCATCGGCAAATTTGCAAGAAAAGAGCTTAAACAGGAAGAAATCTATACTTTTTCGGTTATTCTCTGCGATAACGAAATTGACAGGGATAACGAAAAATTTACGATTTCTGCGCTTAAAACTCTTGCGGAGCTTTTTGTGGGTAAAACAGGTATATTTGACCACAATATGAGCAGCAAGGACCAGAATGCAAGAGTTTATGCAACTCAGGTTGTGACCGATGAAACCCGTAAAACGAGCGACGGTGAGCCTTATACATATATCAAGGCAAAGGCTTATATGGTCAGAACCGAGAAAAACAAAGACCTTATCACGGAAATTGATGCAGGTATCAAAAAAGAGACCAGCGTCGGTTGCAGTGTGAGAAAGATAAGTTGCTCAATCTGCGGCAAGGACATAAAAGCCGAGGGCTGTGAGCACAGAAAGGGCAAAACCTATGGCGGCAAGCTCTGTTGCTATCTGCTTGAAGAGCCTACAGATGCCTATGAATGGTCTTTTGTGGCTGTGCCTGCGCAGAAGAATGCAGGTGTTATCAAATCCTTCAACCCCGGTTACGTTGCAAAAGACGAGGCGGTTGAATGGGCGGCTCAGTACAGAAACGAGCTTAAGGCGGCTCTTATTAAAGATGCATCTTCGGTTGTGCCTGAAATGAAGAGCGCGGTGCTCGAAGAAATCTGCGGAGAACTCAGCCTTGCAAAGCTCAAGGAAATGCGCGATGCATTCAGAAAAAGCGCCGAAAAGAAACTGTCTTTTGTGAGACAGCTTGACGGCGAAAGCCAAAATAATTCGGAGACAAATTCCGAATACAAAATTTAAGGAGGAAAAAATATGTCAGTATCATTCGGCGGTTTTCATAACGAAACCGTAACGTTCAAGGTGAACGAAGAAATCAAAAACGGAACACCCGTTAAAATCAGCGAAAATGCAACAGTTGCCGCTTGCGGCGACGGCGAAGAATTCTGCGGTATTCTTGTTAACGGAGATAACGCCTATGCCGCAGTTCAGATTTACGGCGAAGTGACCGCAAAATACAGCGGTGCAGCTCCCGAGCTCGGTTACAGTGCACTTGTTGCAGGTGCAGACGGAGTTAAGGCAGGCGGCAGCAACAAATATCTTGTTATTTCAGTTGACGAAGCGGCAGAAACCGTTACGTTTCTTATGTAAGAAAGGAGAGAGATTTAATGTCAAATTTTGATAATATCAGACTCGAAAAGGGTCTTTATGCGACGGGTAATTTTACCAAGGCACTCGAAAGCCTTGACCCCAACGAGAACTATAAAGGAACTGCTCTTGAAGGTCTTGATGCATATCAGCGTCAGCTCAAGCGTTTCGGCATCAAGGTAGGCGGCGCAGGCAGTGACGTTGTTGACAAGTTCTTCAAAACTTCCGACAGCGCAGTGCTTTTCCCCGAATACGTTGCAAGAGCAGTCAGACAGGGTATGGAGCAGGCGGATATTCTTCCCGGTGTTGTTGCTTCAACAACTGTTTTTGACGGTCTCGATTACCGTTCAATCACTTCTATGCCCACAGATGATGAAAAGGAACTCAAAATTGTAAGCGAAGGTGCTTTTATTCCCGAAACCAATATCAGAACAAAGGAAAACCTTGTTAAGCTCCGCAAGAGAGGCCGTTCGCTTGTTGCTTCTTATGAGGCAATCAGATATCAGCGCCTTGACCTTTTCACCGTAACTCTTCGTCAGATCGGTGCGTATATCGCGAGAACTCTTCTCAAGGATGCCATCGAGGTGATTGAAAACGGTGACGGCAACGGCAACCCTGCAGAGATTATGAACTGCGCTTCTTCAGGCACACTTTCATATGCAGACCTTGTTGATTTCTGGAACGGCTTTGAGCCTTATGAACTCAACACGATTATTGCAGAACCTGCAGTTATGGCAAAGCTTCTCAAGATGGAAGAGTTCAGAGATGCGGCGGCAGGTCTTAACTTCCACGGCACAGGCAAGGAAATCACGCCTCTCGGTGCAAAACTTCTCAAATCATCTGCCGTCAAGACAGGTACACTCATCGGTCTTGACAAGAGCGCCGCACTTGAAATGGTTAAAACAGGCGACATCATGACGGAATATGATAAGCTCATTGACCGCCAGCTTGAGAGAGCCGTTATCAGCTGCACTGCAGGTTTTGCAAAGATTTTTGACGGAGCATCAAAGGTGCTTTCCGTTTAAAGGGAGCGATGTTTTTGGTTGACTGTTGGAGAGTTCTTTCGGTGCTTCGCGAGTATTATGCGTATTCGGAAGCGGATTCCGAGCTTATTCCGATTTGCGAATCGGCGGCGAGAGAGCTTTCGGCAAGAGTAAAGCGCAATGCCGATTGCTCCGATATCCGCCTTGTCAATGCTGCCGCGGCTATTGCAAA
>JAFXJO010000128.1 GCA_017532185.1 Clostridia bacterium
AGGTTGCGGGGTCTTCACCCTGAAGGCAAAGAGCAAAGATAGCGTTGATATAATTCATAAGCTCATCAATCTCGCCTCTTGCCTTTTCAAAAGCCTGCATATTGGGGTTTGCCATAATCTTTGTGTAGATTTCGCCGAACTCCTTATCATAAGCCTGAAGCTTCTGCTCATTCTTATCTTCTTTTGATGCTTCGTGCTGGAAGGACATCTGAACAAGCTGAATTCTTGCGATAAGCTCGTTGAGCTCCTTATCCTCTTCGTTTGCCTTCTGAACTTCTGCGAATTTCAGATAGCGCTCGTCCTGCTGAAGGAGTGCGCCGAGTTCTCTTGCTTTTGCAATTACTGCGTCCATTGTTTTGTTTCTCCTAACTAAAAATTATTTTTGATAAATTACGAAAAAACGTAAATTATTAAACAAGTTTAATCCGCAAGCTCGCCTCTCAAAATCCAGGTCAGGGATTCTGTTACCTTGACCTCTCTGAACGAGCCGATAACGGAAACGTCTGCAGGGAATTCAATAATAATATTCCCCTGCGTTCTGCCTTCTATGAGGCCGCTCTTGCTAACGCTTTCGCAAAGCACTCTGTATGTTTTGCCGACCATGGATGCCGTTCTTTTTGCGGCAACCTTTTCTTGCGCGTCAAGAAGCTCTTTGAACCACTTGCCCTTTTCTTCTCGGGAAACGGGATCGGGCATTGCCGCCGCTTTAGTGCCTTCTCTTGAAGAAAAGATGAAAGTGAACATCGAAGTGAAGTTTGCCTGCTCAACGAGAGTTACCGTTTCGCAAAACTCCTCATAGGTTTCGCCGGGGAAGCCGACTATAACGTCGCTTGTTACCGAAAGCTCAGGCATAAGCGAATATGCATATTCAAGCAGACCGAGATATTTTTCTCTTGTGTAACGTCTGTTCATTGCATCGAGCACTCTGTTGCTTCCGCTTTGGAAAGGCAGATGCAGATGCTTTGCAACTTTTTCGCACTGCGCCATTGTTTCGAGCAGCTCATGAGTGCAGTCTTTGGGATGAGAAGTCATAAATCGGATTATGAAATCGCCCTCGATTGCGTTAAGTTCACGCAGAAGCTGCGAAAAGTTACATCCGTAATCGGGATATTTGCCGTAAGAATTAACGTTCTGACCAAGCAGAGTTATTTCTTTGTAGCCGTTTGCAATAAGCTCTTTTGCTTCGGCAATAATCACCTAGGGGTCACGGCTTCTCTCTCTGCCTCTGACGTAAGGCACTATGCAATAGGTGCAAAAATTATTGCAGCCGTACATAACGGGAATCCAGGCTTTGAAATCGCTGTCACGGTGAAGCGGCATATCTTCAACAATAACTCCGTCTTCATCGGGAAGCTCATAAATCTTTTTGCCTGCGCTCAGACTTTTATATAAAAATTCGGGAAGCATATGAATAACGTGAGTGCCGAAAACGATATCAACAAACGGATAGCTTGTCCTTATCTTTTTCGCAACTCTCTCCTGCTGCATCATACAGCCGCAAAGAAGAATCTTCATATCCTTTTTTGCCGCCTTGATATTTTTCAGCGCGCCGACGTTGCCGAAAACTCTGTCTTCCGCGTGCTCGCGGATGGCACAGGTGTTATAAAGCACAAGGTCTGCTTCTTCGAGCGTTTCGGTCATCTGATATCCCATCTGCTCCAGCATACCCTTGAGACGCTCACCGTCAGCCACGTTGCCCTGACAACCGTAGGTGTGCACAAAAGCTTTCGGTGCCGATTCAAAACGCTCTGCAACAAGGCTTGCCGCAAGGGCGGTAAACTCTTTTTGCTTTGCGATTTCTTCAGCCGAAACACTGATTTTAAGTTTATCGGAATTAACTGACAAAGCCATATTCCTCTATAATACGCATAATATTATATATTATATAATAAAGCGCCGCATTATTCAAGAGCAAAATGAATAATGTGACGCTTTTTTTGTTAATTTTTTATGTCCTTTTTTAATTATTCGTCAAAAAGAGAATCGGTCAACGCAAACATCTCTGCCCTGCGCTTATCGGTTTCATATCCGCTTGCGATATAACCGTCGGCTCCGTCTGAAATTATAATGCTTCCCTCTTTGAATTCGCCTTTGATTTTCGAAACTTCAATGCTGAAAACATTGCCGAAATCATCGATGCAGACGGCAAAGCCGCCCACTATTCTGTCAATACTCAGAAACATAATTTTCACCTCATTGTTTTTCGTATTCAACGCTCAGATTTGCACCGTCAGACGTGATTATAATATCGCCGCAGATTTCGGTGCGGTAGGTTTCGTCGGTATATTTTTTCAGCCTGTCAACTATTTCTTTGTGCGGATGGCCGTAATCATTGCCTGCACCGCAGGGAATAACGCAAATTGAAGGCGAAACGGCATCAAGGAATTTTTTGCCCGATGACGTTGTTGAGCCGTGATGACCGACCTTGAGCACGTCACAATCGACGTTTGCGCCGTTTTCAAGCACGCTCTTTTCTTCGTCTGTTTCGGCATCTCCCGTAAACAGGAAAGAGGTTGAACCGTAATCAAAACGCATAACAACGCTGGTGCTGTTAAGGTCTTCAACGTCAACTGTTACAGGGCCGAGAATTTCAACCTTACCGCCGCCAAGCTCATAGGTTGCGCCGGGCTTTGCGGAAATAACTTTTGTGTTTGATGCCCCGAGAGCATTTATAAAAGTTTTATACGTGCTGTTGGTCGGCTCCTGAGATTCCTTGAGACGCGGCATTATAACGTTTGTCACCTCGAACTCCTTAAGCACCTCAGCCATACCTCCGATATGGTCGGAATGATGATGGGAAACAACAACGTAATCAAGCTTTGTTATTTTGAGCGAATTGAGATAATTCATAACTTCGGTTTCGTGACCGTTTTCGCCCGCATCAATAAGCATATATTTACCGTCACATTCAATCAGCTCACAGTCTCCCTGACCGACGTCGATATAATGCACGCGGCACACACCGTCAACGGGAACCGGTTTTGCAAACGGATTGGGAATAAGACCTGTTTTTATGCCGGCAAAAAGCACCGCCGCCGCAACAACGAGAAGCACAACGGCATATATTATTTTTCCTTTTGTTGTTTTTATGCTTTTGCCTATTTTCTTAGCGGTGCTTAACGCTCCGTTTATTGCTTTCTTTTGCATAATTTTTACCTCTGTTTTTATTTGCCGAACGGTTATTCTGCGGCGCACGGTTTGCGCTCACAGGTGCTCTGACAAGGCATTTTTCGCCGTTACCGATAAGGTCACTTCTGCCTGCTTTTCGCAAAGCTTCGATAACAAGCTCTTTTTTTCTCGGGTCAAAATATTGGAGCAACGCCCTCTGCAACGCTTTTTCGTGAGGGTCTTTTGCAACGTAGACCTCTTTCATTGTGTAAGGGTCGAGACCTGTGTAAAACATACAGGTTGAAACCGTACCCGGTGTGGGATAGAAATCCTGCACCTGCTCGGGTCTGATGCCGATTTTTTTAAGAAACAGCGCCAGCTCAACCGCATCTTTAAGGGTGCTGCCCGGATGCGACGACATAAGGTAAGGTACGAGATATTGCTCCTTGCCCTCTTTTTTGCTGAAGCTGAAATATTTCTTTGAAAACTCAACGTAAGCTTCGATATGCGGTTTGCCCATTTTGTCAAGCACCGCCGCAGAGCAATGCTCGGGAGCAACCTTGAGCTGACCGCTGACGTGGTTTGCCACAAGCTCTCTGAAAAACGTATCGTCTTTATCCGCAAGCATATAGTCATAGCGTATACCTGAACGGATAAACACTTTTTTAACCTTGGGTAAGGTGCGCACGGTGCGCAGGATATCAAGATATTCTGTATGGTCGGGTTTGAGGTTGGCACAGGGCGCAGGCGCAAGGCATTTTTTACCCTTGCACAGTCCCCTTTTCTCCTGACCGTCACAGGCAGGACGGCGGAAATTCGCCGTCGGTCCGCCGATATCGTGAATATACCCCTTGAAATCGGGCAAAGCCGTAAGAAGCTTTGCTTCATCTACAATCGACTGCTTGCTTCGGGTTGTTATGTATCTGCCCTGATGGAATGCAAGGGAGCAGAAATTGCAAGCGCCGAAACATCCTCTGTTATGCGAAATTGAAAAACGCACTTCCTCAATACCCGGCACACCGCCGTCTTTTTCATACATCGGATGATAAGTGCGCATATAAGGCAGAGCATAAACCGCATCAAGCTCTTCCTGCGAAAGAGGAATTGCAGGCGGATTCTGCACTAGCATTCTGCCGCCGTGGCGCTGTTTTATAGCTTTGCCCCTGAAAAAGTCCTGCTCATCCTGCTGAATACGGCAGGATACTGCATACTCTTTTTTTGAGTTACAAACATTCTCAAACGACGGACATTCCGCACCGATATAAGGAGTTTCGCGCACGTCAACGCTGTAGCAGGTACCTCTTACGTCGCGGATATCCGAAACGGGTACACCTTCATCAAGAAGCCTTGCAATTTCAACCATTGAGCGCTCGCCCATACCAAATGAAAGCAGGTCTGCCTGAGAATCAAAAAGAATGGAACGACGGATTTTATCATCCCAATAATCGTAGTGTGCAAAACGGCGCAAAGACGCTTCAAGACCGCCGATGATAATGGGAACATCGCCGTAAATTTCTCTGATTTTATTGCAGTATACAATAACTGCCCTGTCGGGTCTTAAGCCTGCTTTACCGCCCGGACTGTAGGCATCGTCACTGCGTTTTTTCTTGGCCGCGGTGTAATGGGCAACCATCGAATCGATGTTGCCGCTGCTTACAAGGAAGCCGAGTCTCGGCTTTCCGAAACGCTTAAAATCAGCATCGGAACGCCAATCAGGCTGTGCAAGAAAAGCAACTTTGAAGCCTGCGTTTTCAAGCACTCTTGTTATTATGGATGCACCGAAAGAAGGATGGTCAACGTAAGCATCGCCGCTGACGTAAACGAAATCGGCGCATCCCCATCCCCTTGCGGTCATTTCTTCTTTTGTTACAGGTAAAAAACCGTTCATATTACCTCTCGCAAAAATTATTAATCAGGCGGTCAATAAAAAATCAACCGCCTGTGGATTTAAAATATATCTGAACCTGCGTAGTCATCGTCGTCATCAAAAACGTCATCGATATTCGGTGCACCGCCCTGCGCAAGCGCCTGCATCTCATACCACTGCTGTTTTGAAATGAGAACAGCTCTGGGCTTTGCACCTTCCGACGGACCTACGATGCCCTTTTCTTCAAGCTGGTCCATAACTCGGGATGCTCGCGCATAGCCAAGCTTAAGCTTCTTCTGGAGCATTGTTGTTGATGCACCGCCTGCATTGACAACAACCTCAATGGCATCGTTGAGGGCAGGATCCCAATCGCCCTCATCATCATCGTCAACCGCCTTTTTCTTTGCGTTTTCAGCTTCAGCGGCTTTGCTTTCGATTTCTTTGATTGTTTCTTCATTATACGTTGTTGTTGCCTGGGACTTGATAAACGAAACAACGTTTTCAACCTCTTCTTCGGAGATATAGCAACCCTGCACACGAAGAGACTTTGAAGAACCTATCGGGCAGAAGAGCATATCGCCGTTACCCAGAAGCTTCTCTGCGCCCATAGCATCAAGAATAATTCTCGAGTCTGTGGGTGATGAAACGGAAAGAGCGATTCTGCTGGGAATATTGGCTTTGATGAGACCCGTGATAACGTCAACGGAAGGTCTCTGAGTTGCAATAACAAGGTGGATACCTGCGGCTCTTGCTTTCTGCGCAAGACGGCAGATTGAATCTTCAACCTCTTTGGGCGAAACCATCATAAGGTCGGCAAGCTCATCGATAAAGATAACGATTTGCGGAATCTTTTTGAGGTCGGGACGCGACTCACAAAGAGCATTGAAGCCCTTGATATCTCTGATTCCGTTTTCAGCAAACAAAGCATAACGTTTTTCCATTTCACCAACCGCCCAGCCGAGTGCGCCTGCAGCTTTTCGGGGATTGGAAACAACGGGTACCTCAAGATGAGCAATACCGTTATAGTTCGTAAATTCAACCATTTTGGGGTCAATCATAACAAGCTTGACCTCATCGGGGCTTGCATTATAAAGAATGCTTACAATCATTGCATTAAGGCAAACGGATTTACCCGAGCCTGTTGTACCTGCAACAAGAAGGTGGGGCATTTTAGCAAGGTCGGCACAGATGATGTTACCCGTAATATCCTTACCCAGAGCAACGTTGAGTTTGCTCTTTGAATCGCGGAACTGAGGTGTATCAATGGTTTCGCGCATTGTTACCATCGACTTTGCGCTGTTCGGAACTTCGATGCCGATAGCCGATTTGCCCGGAATGGGTGCTTCAATACGCACGCTCGTTGCGGCAAGGCGCAGAGCGATATCATCGGCAAGATTTGTGATTTTATTGATTCTTACACCTGCATCGGGCACAAGTTCGTAGCGAGTAACAGAAGGGCCTCTGCAGATGTTTGTAACTTCGGCTTTAATCTTAAAACTTTCAAGGGTCGAGATAAGCTTTTTGGCACCTATCTGCATCTCTGCAATGTTATCCGTTGCACCGTCACGCTCCGCAAGGCGCAGACAGTCCATAGGCGGAAAAACATATTCGGGAGCCTCATCATCAACAACAGGAAACTCCTTGATTTCGCCGTCGTCTTCTTCGTCAAAAGGATCACCGTCAGGCATTGCAGGCGCTTTAGCCTTGCGCTTATTTTCTTTAACCGCATTCTCAATCGTATCCTCAACAACACTGCTCTCGGTTGCATCAGGAAGCCTGATAACGGGAATTTCGGGCATAAACTCTTCTGTAACCTCGGGAGTGAATTCGATTATCGGCTCCTGCATACAAGGAGGTGCAGTTTCTTCAAAAGTTGTTTCGTCGGTTACAAATTTATCGTTGAAATCTTCATTTTCATCAACGGTAATCGTGGGCTTTGCAGGAGGTGCAAAAGCCTTCTTCTTCTTTTCGGCTTCTTCTCTTTCAGCCGCTAACTGCTCGCGGCGCTGAGCGCTGCGTTCAAGCTTTTCGTTTGTGATTTCGCCAACCTTTTTAACGGGTTTTTTGATTGCAGAGAAAACTGTTTCAAGCGAAATACCCGTAACAAGCAGAAAGATAACACCAAGCAGAATGCAAAGAGTTATAAGCGCAGGCAGTCTGCCGAAAAGCTTTGCAACAAGACCTCCGAAAATCGCGCCGAAAACGCCGCCGCTTTTGAGTGTGGGAGATTTTTCCCAAACGTCGGCAATCTGCTGCATTATTGAATTCTCAAGAAAATAATCTTCGTTTTCAAAACCGATATGTAACACGCCGCTGAGGAGCACGATAATTGAGCCGATACCGATAAGGTTTGCCGCGGCGCCTCTGAGCGTTCTGTCTTTGGCATAAACAAATGCCGCATAAATCATATAAAACGGAACAATAAGCGTCAGAAATCCGAAAAGAGCATAAAGGCTCTCGTGCATAAATTTCCACACGCTTTGACCTTCTATAAAAGCAACAAAAAGCATAATAACAGCAACCGCCATAACGATTATGGCGTTACGCTGGCTCTTTGCCGAAGGCGAAAGCTTCTGCGAATCGCCTCTTGCGGAAGACTGTTTGCCTGCAGGTTTTTTCTTTGATGCAGAGCTTTTTGAATTTTTTGAGGTTGCCATTTTCTTCATCCTTTCGGAGTATTTATATCCGACTCATCCGAGTTGTTTTTCTTGTTTTCTTCTATCATATCATAAAGGCATTCAAGTGCATCGGACAAACTGCCGATTGAATCGATAAGCCCTTCGCTGACTGCTTTTTCACCTTCAAGCACCGTTCCCACGTCAAGAACGAGTTCGCCCGTTGCAAGCATCAATTCTCTGAACCTGTCTGCGGAAATCCTTGAATTGCCTGAAACAAACCGCACTATTCTCTCCTGCATCTGCTCAAAATATGCAAGTGTCTGCGGAACGCCGAGAACAAGTCCGTTCATTCTGACGGGATGCACCGTCATGGTTGCAGACGGAGTTATAAACGATTTATCCGCTGAAACGGCAAGAGGCACACCGATTGAATGTCCGCCGCCGAGCACAAGCGAAACCGTTGGTGTTTTCATTCCGCTGATAAGCTCCGCTATCGCAAGACCCGCTTCAATATCGCCGCCGACTGTGTTGAGGATAAGCACCAGCCCGTCAATGGCATCGCTTTCTTCAATCGCAACAAGCTGAGGAATAACGTGCTCGTATTTGGTTGTTTTATTCTGCGCAGGCAGAATATAATGCCCCTCAATCTGACCGATAACCGTAAGACAATGAATAACGTTATCGCCCTTTTTAACGGTGATTGACCCCGTTTCAATAATATTATTAACCGTCTCGCTGCAACTGCCTTCACCGTTGCTTCCCGAGCAATCGGGTGACTGCCACGAAGGTGACGAAATATAGAAATTCTCTTTTTTGTCGCTTCTGTTTTTGCTCACGGAATACATTCCCTTCTTATCAGCTTAATCAGAGATAGTATTTGCGCAAAAAGCAAAAATAGACACACTCGGGCATTATTTTTAATTATAACATCATTATATAGATTTTGCAACCGAAAAACGCAAGATTTTGTGTGATAAAATATGTTTTTTTCAATAATTTGTGTGCATAAAAAACAAACAAGCCCGTCCCGAAGGAAGGGCTTGAAATTCGGTTTGGAATTTAAAAAATCAGAAAAGACCGCTGATTTTGCCGTTTTCATCAACGTCAATTTTTTCTGCGGCAGGCACCTTGGGGAGACCGGGCATTGTCATAATATCACCGGTGAGAACAACAATGAAACCTGCACCTGCAGAAACCTTAACGTTCTTGATTGTAACGGTAAAGTTCTCGGGCGCACCGAGTTTTGTGGGGTCATCCGAAAAGCTGTACTGTGTTTTTGCAACGCAGATGGGAAGATTTGCATAGCCGTTTGCAACAAGAGTATCAATCTGCTTCTTTGCTGCAGGAAGAACGCTTATGCCGTCGCCGCCGTAAACCTTTTTAACAACAGCTTCAATCTTTTCTTCGATTGTACCGTCAAGTTCATATGAGAAAGTGAAGTCGTTGGGCTGTTCACAAAGAGCAACAACTTCTTTTGCAAGCTCTTCACCGCCCTTGCCGCCTTCAGCCCAAACGTTTGAAAGAACAACGTTTACGCCAAGTTCTTTGCATTTCTGAATAATAAGCTCAACTTCTGCGTCCGTGTCTGTGGGAAAACGGTTAACAGCAACAACGGAGGGAAGCTTATAAACGTTTTTAATATTTGAAACGTGGCGGAGAAGGTTGGGAATACCTTTTTCAAGAGCTTCAAGATTCTCTGAACCAAGCTCTGTTTTTGCAAGACCGCCGTGCATTTTAAGCGCTCTGATTGTTGCAACAATAACAACAGCGTCGGGCTTAAGACCTGCGTAACGGCACTTGATATCAAGG
>JAFXJO010000129.1 GCA_017532185.1 Clostridia bacterium
TTCTGTTATTCATACGGTTCTCATAACGCTTATCTACCAGAGAATGCCGATTTCTTATTACCTCTGGGGTGCAAGCTTCCAGCTACTGCTTGTGCTTGCAGCGAGGTTTTCTTACAGAATTTTCACGGCCGTACCCCAGCTTTTCGGCACGGATACCGATTCGCACTCATATCACAGAGTTATGATTATCGGCGCAGGCGATGCCGGCAGAATGCTGCTTGAAAATATTCAGAAAACGCGTTCAAACAAGGACAAGGTTGTTTGTATGATTGATGACAGCCCCGATAAGCAGTTCCGCTATTTTGCAGGCGTTCAGATTGTTGGCGGCAGAGACGATATTCTTCAAAGCGTTGAAAAATACAACATTGACAGAATTTATATCGCAATGCCCAGCGCATCAAAAGAAACAATCCGCGATATAGTTAACATCTGCAAAGAAACAGGTTGCGAAACAAAGAATCTGCCCGATTTTTACCAGTTCGTAAACAGCGGCATCACCGCAGGCGCACTTAAAGACGTTTCCGTTGAGGACTTGCTCGGCAGAGAAACAATCAACGCCGATATGCAGGACGTTTTTTATCTAATCAGAGGCAAAACCATTCTTGTTACGGGCGGCGGCGGTTCAATCGGCAGCGAACTTTGCAGGCAGGTTGCCGCGCACAAGCCGGAAAGACTTATAATTTTTGATATTTATGAAAATAACGCATACGCAATTCAGCAGGAATTGCGCGACAGATATCCTTCGATGAAGCTCGACGTGCTCATCGGCTCCGTTCGAGATTCAAGAAGACTTGACAGCGTATTCAAGCAGTATCACCCCGATATCGTTTATCACGCGGCGGCGCACAAGCACGTTCCTCTTATGGAAGACAGTCCTTGCGAAGCCATCAAAAACAACGTTATCGGTACATATAAAACGGCTTATGCCGCAATGGTAAATAACTGCAGCCGCTTCGTGCTTATCAGCACAGATAAGGCGGTTAACCCAACAAACATAATGGGTGCAAGCAAACGCCTTTGTGAAATGGTAATTCAGGCGTTTGACAGAAAAATCAAAGAAAACCGTTGCGAGGATATTCCCAGAATGTTCACTCATCTTGAAAACGAATGTTTTGAGCCTTGCAAACAGTCAAGAACAGAATTCGTTGCAGTACGTTTCGGCAATGTTCTCGGCTCAAACGGCTCGGTTGTACCTCTTTTCAAGCGTCAGATTGAAAACGGAGGCCCCGTAACCGTTACGCACCCCGAAATCATCCGTTATTTTATGACTATCCCCGAAGCAGTTTCGCTTGTGCTGATTGCAGGCGCATTTGCAAACGGCGGCGAAATCTTTGTTCTCGATATGGGTTCGCCCGTTAAAATCGATACTCTTGCACGCAACCTTATCAAACTTTCGGGTCTCAAGCCCGACATTGATATCAAGGTTGAATACACAGGCCTAAGACCCGGTGAAAAGCTCTATGAAGAAAAGCTTATGGAAGAAGAAGGTCTTCAGACAACCTCCAACAAGCTCATTCATATCGGCAACCCGATTATGTTTGACACCGATGCTTTCTGCAAAGACCTTAAAGAGCTTATGCTCGCCGCTTATGAAAATACAGGCTCAATAACGGAACTCGTTAAAAAGATGGTTCCGACATATAAGCAGGGTGAATAAAAATCACCAGAAGAAAGAGGTAACCATATGCTCAACATTCCCTTCAGCCCTCCCGATATCACCGAAGCAGAAATAAACGAGGTTTGCGAAGCTCTGCGTTCCGGATGGATAACAACAGGTCCGAGAACAAAAGAGTTTGAACGCAGGATAGCCGCATTCTGCGGCACAGAAAAGTCTGCCTGCCTTAACTCGGCAACGGCGGCACTTGAACTTAATCTGCGCGTTCTCGGCATCGGTGAAGGCGACGAGGTCATAGTGCCTGCCTATACTTACACCGCCTCAGCTTCTGCGGCAATTCACGCAGGTGCAAAGGTTGTGTTCGTTGACTGCAAGCCCGATTCCTTTGAAGCGGATTATGAGCGTCTTGAAGCGGCAATAAACGAGAAAACAAAGGCGATTATTCCCGTTGACCTTGCAGGCATAATATGCGATTACGATAAGATTTATGCCGCGGTTGAAAATAAAAAGCATCTTTTCAAGCCTGCAAACACTATTCAGAACGCTATGGGCAGAGTTGCGGTTGTTGCAGACTGCGCTCACGCTCTGGGCGCAACACGCAACGGTAAAAACGCAGGCGAAATTGCTGATTTTTCGTCATTCTCTTTCCATGCGGTCAAAAACCTTACAACCGCTGAGGGCGGTGCGGCAACGTGGCGAAGCATTGACGGTATTGATAACGAGGAGCTTTACAAGCAATATATGCTTTTCAGCCTTCACGGTCAGTCAAAGGATGCACTTGCAAAAACAAGAGCAGGTGCCTGGGAATACGATATCGTCGGTCCGTGGTATAAATGCAATATGACCGACGTTACAGCCGCCATAGGTCTGAAACAGCTTGAGAGATATCCGTCTCTTATGGCAAGGCGCAAAGAAATTATCGCAAGCTACGATGAAATCTGCGATAAACTCGGCGTTATGCATCTTGAGCATTACAGCAAAAACCATTCCGGCTCAGGTCATCTTTACATAACAAGAATCCCCGGCATCAGCGAAGAAACAAGAAACGGCATCATCACCGAAATGGCAGAAAGAGGAATTGCCTGCAACGTGCATTACAAGCCTCTGCCGATGATGACAGCCTATAAAAAGCTCGGCTTTGATATTGCCGATTTCCCCAACGCTTACGAATATTTCAAAAACGAAATCACTCTTCCGCTTCACACAAAGCTCACCGATGCTGAAGTTGAATACGTTACCGAAAACTTTGCAGAAATCATAAAAAAACACATCTAAAGCAAAAGGAGATTCTTATGATTTTGAAAAAATGGGAAGACCTGCCAAAAGAAATGCAGTTGCCCGAAGTCAGAGAATATTATGACCTTCTCTGCAAAAAGAAGGCTCAGCTTGTTCTTAAGCGTGTTTTCGACGTGGTTGTTTCCTTTTTGCTTCTCACCTTTCTCCTGCCCGTATTCATCATTCTTGCAATCGCAATCAAAATCGATTCCAAGGGTCCCGTTTTTTACCGCCAGGTAAGAGTTACGCGATACGGCAAACAGTTCCGCATTTTTAAATTCCGTTCAATGGTGACCGATGCCGATAAAGGCTCTCTTTTAACCGTCGGCGGAGATTCCAGAATAACAAAAACAGGCAGATTCATCCGCAAATATAAACTCGATGAATTGAGCCAGCTTATCGACGTTTTAAGAGGGACAATGACTTTCGTCGGTACCCGCCCCGAAGTGCCCAAATACGTTGAAAAATACACCCCGGAAATGATGGCAACTCTTCTTCTGCCTGCAGGCATTACCTCGGAAGCGAGCGTTTATTATAAAGACGAAAACGAGCTTCTTGACGCCGCAGAGAACGTTGAAAAAACCTATCTCGAGGTTGTTTTGCCGGATAAGATGAAATATAACCTTGCCGCCGTCAGAAGTTTCAGCTTCGTTGATGATATAAAAGTTATGATTTTAACCGTGCTTGCGGTTTTCCGATAAGGTGAAAATATGAAAGAAAACAAAACCAAAAAGCTTGTTGCGCTTCTCACCAACAATGACGATGATATCTATTGCTTCCGCAAGGAACTGATTGAAGAAATCATCGGCGCAGGCTATGAAATGCTCATCTCCTGTCCCGACGGCGAAAAATTTGAGCTTATGCGCCATCTTGAATACCGCTACGATAACCCCGAAATTGACAGACGCGGCACAAATATCGTTGCGGATTTAAAGCTGTTTTTACATTATTTTTCGCTCTTCAGAAAGCATTAGCCCTCTGTTGTGCTCACCTATACGGCAAAGCCCAATGTTTATGCAGGTCTTGCCGCATGGCTTCTGCGTATACCTGTTATCAGCAACGTTACAGGCTTCGGCAGCGTGCTCAACGAAGGCGGACTTAAACAAAAGCTGATTATGACGCTCTTTAAATTTTCGTTCCGCCGTTCCGCCTGCGTTATGTTTCAGAACTCAACCAATATGAAACTCGCAGAAGAATCGGGTATGGTCAAGGGTGAGCATATGCTCATTCCCGGCTCCGGCGTTAACACAGAGAGATATCCGCTTCTCCCTTACCCCGAAGACGGCAAAATCGTTTTCAACTATATCGGCAGAATTCTGCACGATAAGGGCGTTGACGATTATATTGAAGCGGCAAAACGCATCAAAGTCGAGTACCCCGAAACAGAATTTAATATGCTCGGTTTCATCGAGCCAACCGAGATGCACTATGCAGACCTTCTCAAAGAGCTTGAAGAAAAGGGCATTGTTAAATACAGAGGCAGCCAGAAAGATATAAAGCCCTTTGTTGCCGCCTCCCACGCAACCATCCATCCCTCAACCTACGGCGAGGGTATGAGCAACGTTTTGCTTGAAAGCGCTTCCTCGGGCAGACCCGTTATTTCAACGGACAACCCCGGATGTATGGAAACTTTTATTGACGGCGAAACAGGTCTGCTCTATCACGGCGGCGACGTTGACGCCCTGTGTAACCGAATCAGAAAATTCATTGCTCTGCCTAACGCAGAAAGAAAATCAATGGGCGAAAAGGGCAGAGAATATATAAAAGCAAATTTCTCCCGCAAAATCGTTAATGACGCATATCTTGAAAAAATAAGCAAACTGTGCAGATAGAGGAATGTGAATTATGTTTAAGAATCTTTATGAGAAAATAATTGCAAAAGAAGAAAAAATTTCACTCGTTGGTCTCGGCTACGTCGGTATGCCCATCGCCGTTGCTTTCGCAAAAAAGGTTGACGTTATCGGCTATGACCTCAATGCAAGAAAAATTGAGCTTTATAAAAGCGGCATTGACCCCACCCTTGAGGTTGGCGACGATGCAATCAAAGCAACAACGGTTGAATTCACCTCAGATGAAACAAAGCTCCGCGAGGCAAAATTTCACATCGTTGCCGTGCCTACTCCCGTCAACGATGACCACACACCCGACCTCACTCCCGTTGAAGGCGCATCAAGAATTCTCGGCAGAAACCTCACCAAAGGCTCTATCGTTATTTTTGAATCAACGGTTTACCCCGGCGTAACGGAGGACGTTTGCGTACCCATTCTTGAAAAGGAATCGAGTCTTAAGTGCGGCGTTGACTTCAAAATCGGTTATTCACCCGAAAGAATAAACCCCGGCGACAAGGTGCACCGTCTTGAAACCATCGTTAAAATCGTTTCGGGTATGGACGCAGAAACTCTTGATACCGTTGCCAAGGTGTATGAGCTTGTTGTTGAAGCAGGTGTTCACCGCGCAGAAAGCATCAAGGTCGCCGAAGCCGCAAAGGTTATCGAAAACAGCCAGCGCGATATCAACATTGCGTTTATGAACGAACTCTCAATCATCTTCAACAAGATGGGCATTGACACCAAAGCCGTTCTTGAAGCCGCAGGCACAAAATGGAACTTCCTCAAATTCTTCCCCGGTCTTGTAGGCGGTCACTGCATCGGCGTTGACCCCTATTACCTCACATATAAAGCAGAACAGCTCGGCTACCACAGTCAGGTTATTCTTGCAGGCAGACGTATTAACGACGATATGGGCAAATACGTTGCGGAAAACGTTGTTAAAAAGCTGATTGCCGCTGGCAAAAACGTTAAAGACGCCAAGGTTGCAATTCTCGGCTTCACATTCAAAGAAAACTGCCCCGACACCCGTAACACAAGGGTTATCGATATCGTAAACGAGCTTAAAGAATACGGCATTACTCCCGTTATCGCAGATCCCGTTGCCGATGCTGAAGAAGGCAAGAGCCATTACGGACTTGAGTTTGCCGATATCTCAACAGTCAAGGGTATGGATGCGATTATCCTTGCCGTTGCTCACACCGAATTCTCCGCTTTCTCAACAAGCGATATCGACGCTATGTTTGCAAGCGGCGCTAACGAAAGCAAAGTTCTCATCGACGTTAAGGGCGTGCTTGACAGAAAAACTTACACCGAAGCAGGCTATCAGTATTGGAGGCTGTAAAAAATGGGTTATAAACACCTTGTTTTCCCCGAAAATTCGCTCTTTCTCGTAACAGGCGGCGCAGGCTTCATCGGTTCAAACCTCTGCGGTGCAATTCTTGAAATGGGCTACAAAGTGCGTTGCCTTGATGACCTTTCAACAGGCTTTCAGGCAAACGTTGATATGTATGCGGATAATCCGAATTATGAATTCGTCAAGGGCGACATCAAAGACCTTGACACCTGCATAAAGGCCTGTGAGGGCGTTGATTACGTTCTCAATCAAGCGGCTTGGGGCAGCGTGCCCAGAAGCATCGAAATGCCTCTTTTCTACTGTGCAAACAATATTTCGGGCACACTTAATATGCTTGAAGCGGCAAGAATAAACGGCGTTAAGAAGTTTGTTTATGCCTCCAGCTCCTCCGTTTACGGTGATGAGCCCAATCTGCCCAAAACCGAAGGCAGAGAAGGCAATCTTCTCTCTCCCTATGCGCTCACAAAGCGTTGCGATGAGGAATTGGCAAAGCAATATACAAAGCATTACGGTCTTGACACCTACGGAATGCGTTATTTCAACGTTTTCGGCAGAAGGCAGAATCCCGACGGCGCATATGCCGCAGTTATTCCGAAATTCATCAAGATGCTTATGAACGGTCAGCAGCCCACCATCAACGGTGACGGCAAACAGAGCCGCGATTTCACATATATTGATAACGTTATTGAGGCTAACCTCAAAGCTTGCCTTGCTCCTCACGAGGCGGCAGGCGAAGCCTTCAACATCGCTTACGGCGGCAGAGAATATCTGATTGATATTTATTATGCCCTCACAAAAGCTCTCGGCGTTGATATTGAGCCGAATTTCGGTCCTGACAGAGCAGGCGATATCAAGCACAGCAACGCCGACATCTCAAAGGCAAAAAAACTGCTCGGCTATGACCCCGATTACGATTTTGCAAAAGGTCTTGCCGAAGCAATCTGCTGGTATAAGGAAAATTTATGAGTAAGGGAACAATAATCTATTACGGTGGCTTCACTCTGCCCGATAAAAGCGCATCGGCAAACCGAGTTGTTTCAAACGGCAAAATTTTCGCGTCGCTCGGCTATAAAACCGTTTTCATCGGCGCGGCAAGATGCGAAGATTGCTTTGAGGAGCTTCGCAAGGTTGAAGGATACGAGGATATGTTTGAGCATTCTCACCCCAAATCAACCTCGCAATGGCTCAGGCATATGATAAGCGTTGAGCACATTGAAGCCGTTGCCGCAGAATACGGCGATGTTTGCAGAATTATTCTTTACAATGTTCCTATGCTCACCCTGCTCAAGGCAAAAAAAGTTTTTTCAAAAAAGAATATTGAAGTCTGCTATGACTGCACCGAGTGGACAAAAGATACCGATGGCTCACTGCCCAAAAGACTTTTCAAGGCATTTGACGAATTTTTCATCAGCAATTTTGCCCACAAGGTTGCCGACAGTATGATTGCCATAAGCTCGATGATGCAGAAAAAATATAAAAGCGCAAAAAAGCTGCTCATTCTGCCGCCGCTTATCGATTTGAATAACGGCATATGGCATCAGACGCCCGAAAAACACTCAAACAATTTTGAGTTTTGTTTTGCAGGCATTCCGGACGGTAAAAAAGAAAGCCTTGATAAGGTTGTTGAAGCGTTCCTCACGCTGAAAAACAAAAACGCGCATCTGCGAATAATCGGCATAACCGAAGCCGATTTCAGGAGCATTTATCCTGCTTTTCAGCTTCCCAAAAATTCAAACGGCAAAATTACGTTTATGGGAAGAATTTCACACGCTGAAACAATAAAATACGTGCTCGGCTGTGACTGTTATATTTTTATCCGATGCTCTGATAAACGCAATAACGCAGGCTTCCCCACCAAGTTTGCAGAAAGCTTCACTTGCGGCGTGCCGATTATCACAACCGACGTAAGTGACGTTGGCGAATATATCAAAAAAAGCGGCAGAGGCAATCTGCTTGAAAGCACGGATGCAAAAAACATATCCGAAGCAATGATTTATCAGCTTGAAAATAAAACACAAGAAAAAACACTCGATAACACATTTCATTACGAAAACTACGTTCAGCAAACAGAAAACTGGCTGAAATAAAACGAAAGGAGGGAGAATATGCTCAAAGACGGATTTTCTTTCGGCTTTATTCAAAAGATTGCCGTGTTATATCTTATCGTGTGGACTGTTTCTCCTCCTTTACAGATTGATTTGATTTACAGACTCATCGCCCTTGCCTGCGCCGTTCTGTGGGCGGCTTTATGGTTTGTCAGAGAAAGTCCCGTAACCCTCGGCAAAGAGCAGATATTTGCGGTTTTCTTTCTGATAGCGGTTATGATTGTTGTTTATCTGGAAAAATACGATTTTGAAGCCCTTATCAAACAAATCGCGCTTATAATGCTGGTCATCTGCTTTATGATGACTTATTTCTATGATGATAAATGGGACGAGCTTGCAGGCATCGTGCCGATAGTTCTCATTCTTTTGACAGTATTTAACTATAATACAGTCAACATTCTTATACAGGACCACACGGTTGCAAGGCTTCTTGTGCGCGATGATGAGACTACCTATCAGTTTCTCCGCCAAGGTATCGGCGGCTATAGCCTTATCTATCCGCAGGTATGCGTTTCACCACTTATCGTTGCCTGGATTATCAAATCGTTCAAAAACAACAAACTGTATTTTGCAATCGGCGCGGTCTGGATTTACTTTTTTGTAAGATTCCTTGAGCTTGCAGGCTATTCCATCGCCCTTTTTGCAAGCTCCATCGGTCTTATCCTGCTTCTTTTTTACAGAGGCAAAAATGCCGTTCCTGCTTTTGTCATAACTGTACTTGCATTTATCGGTATTATGGCGGCTATTCTGTATGTTCCGTCATTCAGAAACTGGATTCTTGTAAACTTTGACGGTACCGCGGTTGCAAGAAAGGTTAACGACCTTGTTTCAACAAGCGACACGGGTGTAACCGGCGACTCAATCCAGGTCAGAATTCAAGCCTATTCATACAGTCTCAGTAACATATTCAAATATCCCCTTATAGGCTCGCTTTGGCGTGAAAGCGGCGGCGGACATTCGGCTTTGTTGGATATTACGTCAAAATACGGCATTCTCGGCGGCTACGCGTTTGCAATGATGTTTTATCATATCCCCCTTCACTATAAGCATATCACAAACGATAAATTCGTTATCGCTGCGGCAAACGCAACGCTCGTTACCTATCTGTTTGTTTCGATACTCGATTCATTCAATTATTCATTCACCCTGATGATAATGGTTGTTGCCCCTCTTTTGCTTGAGGATATTATAAAATGGACCGGAGCAGAAAAAATATGAGAGTTTTATGGACAGTAAACTTAATACCCGGTGCAGTCACCGCAAAGCTCGGCAAAAACTCCGAAGTGCTCGGCGGCTGGGTTGAATCAATGGCGGCTCAGCTTTGCAAAACAGGCGGCATTGAACTTGCCATCGCCTGCAAATGCGAAGAAAAGCTCGAGTTCTGCGAAAAGATTGACGGTATAACATATTTCAGCCTGCATTATACGTCCTCAACGCCGCTTGCAGAGCTTGAAGAAAAGTGCAAAGCCTTAATTGATGATTTCAAGCCCGATATAATCAACATTGAGGGAACGGAATTCCTGCACGCAAGAGCTATGCAGCTTGCCGCAAAAAAACGCGGCATTCCTGCCGTTGTTTCAATGCAGGGCATCCTTAACGGTCAATACGTCTATCAATGCGGTCAGCTCCAGATTGACGATATGATGTTTTCAAAATCGTTAACAGAAATTTTTGCAGGCTGGATTATGCACCTGCGCAAAACAAAATGGTATAAACCCAGAATGAAAGCCGAAAAAGAAATAATCGAAAATGCCGATTATATTCTCGGCAGAACAACCTGGGACAGAGCACATTCATACGCTCTCAACCCCAATGCAAAATATTATCCCTGCAGCCGCATTCTGCGTGCTCCTTTTTATGAAGAAAAATGGGACCTCGAAAAAGCAGAGCGCCGTTCAATCTACGTCGGCAACGGCTACAGCGCGCTCAAAGGACTTCACTTTGTTATTATGGCTCTGCCCTATCTTATAAAAGAATATCCCGACGTTAAGGTTTACGTTGCAGGCTATAAACCCTATACCGATAACGATAAGCGCTCACCTCTCAAAAAAGGCTATGCCGCTTATCTGAAAAAACTTGTTTCTGACCTCGGCGTTGAAAACCACGTTGAATTCACAGGTCCGCTTAAGGCACCCGAGGTTGCCGAGAAGCTTGCACGCGTCAACGCATACGTTTTATGCTCAACAATCGAAAACAGTCCCAACACCCTGGGCGAAGCAATGATGGTGGGCACACCCTGCGTTGCGGCATACGTTGGCGGTGTTTCCGATATGGCTGAAGACGGCAAGGAGGCTCTTTTCTACAGAAACGATGACCCCAAGCTTCTTGCCTGGAATTTAAAGCGCATTTTTGACAGCGACGAGCTTGCTCTCTCGCTCTCTGAAAACAGCAAGAAGAAAGCTCTCTTTACTCACGACCCCGAAAGAAACGCACAATTACTTATTGATGCATACACAGATATACTGAAGGAGAAATAATATGAGCCTTGCGCCGATTATAATTTTCGTCTATAACCGTGCAGACCATTTCATTCAGACCTATAACGCACTTGCCGCGTGCAAAGAAGCAAAAGAATCAGAGCTTTATATCTTCTCTGACGGAGCTAAAAACGAGGCAGGCAAAGCTAAGGTTGATGAGGTGCGTGCCGCAGTTGCCGCAATAAAGAATGCAGGTGATTTCAAAGCCGTTACCGTTACCGAAAGCCCCGTTAACAGAGGTCTTGCGGCTTCGGTCATTGCAGGCGTTACCGAGGTTATCGGCAAACACGGCAAGGTTATCGTTGTTGAGGATGACTGCAAGGTTTCTCCCCATTTTCTCTTCTATATAAACGGTGCTCTCGATTACTACGAAAACAACAAAAAAATCGGCTCAATCGCAGGCTATACACCGATGATTGAATTGCCCGAAGATTATAAAAACGATATTTTTGCCGCTTACCGTTCCTGCAGCTGCACATGGGCAACTTGGTCAGACCGCTGGCAGAATATTGACTGGGAACTTCGCGATATCGGCAGTTTCTACCGTTCACCGAAACTTATCAAAAAGCTCAATTCAAACGGAAGCGACAGATTTATCCGCCTTTACCGCCAGACCAAAGGCAACGGCAGCTCTTGGTCGGTACGTTTCGGCGCGCATCTTGTTAAAAACGATTTGCTCACCGTTTATCCGAGATATTCATATATCACAAACATCGGTTGCGACGAATCGGGTGTTCACAGCAAAGCGGACGATGCTGAAAAAATGCGTGTTGACCTTTCAAGGGCAATCGCAGACCCCGTTTTTGCGGACGTTAAGATTGATAAAAGAATACAGAAAATCTTCAAAAAGCATTATTCCTACGGACTCGTTTCTGAATTAAAAAAATTCATTGCAACTGTTTTGATTGTTATTAAAGAAAGATTAAAGGGTTAAGTTAATGGAAAATCAAGCTCTCATAAGCGTAATAATCCCCGTTTATAACGTTGAAAGCTATCTGCGCGAATGCGTTGAGAGCGTTATAAACCAAACCTATGAAAACCTTGAAATCATTCTTGTTGATGACGGCTCAACCGATTCTTCGGGCGAAATCTGCGATGAATATCTTGACAAAGATTCACGCATAACCGTTATTCACCAAAAAAACGGCGGACTTTCTGCCGCAAGAAACGCAGGTCTTGATGCCTGCGAGGGTGATTACGTTTATTTTCTCGACAGCGACGATTATATTGATTCAAACGCACTTTCTTCACTCATTGATATTGCCGAAAAAGAGAAAAGCGATATTGTGTTTTTTGACGCGGTTTCGTTTGCCGATACCGATGATTTTGAGGTTAAGCAGAACTATATCCGCAAAAACAAATATAATACAGGCAGCGGAAAAGCTGTTTTTGCCGAAATGACAAAAAACAAAGAATTCCATTCTGCAGTACCTCTGCTTTTATTAAAGAAAAGCTTTTTAACGGCAAAAGGTCTGCGTTTCAAAGAAGGTATTCTTTTTGAAGATATGGTTTTCACCTATCAGGCGCTCTCACTTGCAAAAACCGTTTCGCAATGTACCCAAGCCCTTTACCACCGCAGATACCGCAAAGATTCAATAATGACGTCTGCCAAAAACCAAAAGCATTTTTCAAGTTGTGTTGAGGTTTACCGCCTCAATGCCGATTTCACCATAAATCCCGATTCTGTCCAAGAAAGCTTCGTTTGCCGCTGCGCATTCAACGTTTTCAACGTTTATGAAAATCTGAACAAAGCAGATAAAAAGGCTTGCAAATACGAGCTTGCAGAGTTCAAGAAAGAAATTCGCACCCGCAACGCTCACGGCAACAAAGCGCTAAAAATGCGTTGCAGAGGCAAAATTTTCTGGGTCATATACAAAATAATTGAAAAGGTTTTTAAATGATAAAATGAGCAAAAAGTTTCTGATGATAATGCCCGTTATGAAGGGCGGCGGTGCCGAAAGGGTTGCGGCTCTGCTGACAAACGAATTTCATAAAAACGGCTATGACTGCGAGTTTATGCTCACGTCAATGAGCAAAGACGATGCCATCAACCCTGACCTTGACAGCGCAATACCTCTGACCGACATATCCAAAAAACAAAACGCATTTTCAAAGCTTTTCTTTGCCGCGCTTGCAGTCTTTGCTTCTCTTCTCTGCAAGCCGTTTGAAGCTCTCGGCAAACAGGCTCCCGCTTTATTTGCGCGTCTCTCGTTTGTTGCTCAGTATCAAACGGAAATAAAATCAGTCAGAAACAAGCTTAAAAGCTCACCCGATGCTTCTGTTATCGCCTTTCTTCAGCCCTCAATTCCGATAACTCTGTTTGCCGCAAAAGGTCTGCCGAATAAAATCGTTATCTCTGAAAGAGGTGACCCGAAAAGGCAGATGAAAAAGCGATTCGGCTATAACTTTATCAAAAAATATTATCAGCGTGCCGATGCCGTTGTTTTTCAGACAAACGATGCAAAGGCTGCTTACCCCGAAAATATTGCCCAAAAAGGCACAGTTATCTTTAACCCGATTAACGATAAGCTCCCCGAGCCTTATCACGGCGAAAGAGAAAAATACGTTACTACATTCTGCCGCATTTCAAGGCAAAAAAATCTGTCCATGCTTGTTGAGGCTTTTGCGGAATTTCATAAAAAATTCAGCGATTACAGACTCAAAATCATCGGTGAGCCTCAGAACGATGATGACAGAACACATCTTGCAGAAGCTAAAGAGCTTGCAGAAAAACTCCTCATTACGGACTTTATTGATTTTATGCCGTTCAGCGCGCAGGTTCATTCTCTGATTATCCGCGATGCAATGTATGTGAATTCATCGGATTACGAAGGCATGAGCAATGCAATGCTTGAAGCAATGGCGATAGGTATGCCTGTTATCTGCACAGACTGCCCCATCGGCGGCGCAAATGCCGTTATCAGAAACGGCGAAAACGGCATTCTGACCGAGGTGGGCAATCCGAAAGATTTTGCAGACGCAATCATAAAGGTATTGTCGGATAAAGATCTTGCAGAATCATTGTCATTGAACGCAGCAAAAATCCGTGATGAATTATCGCTTGAGAATATAGCCCAAAAATGGATGGAATTATTTTAAAGGACTTGATTTTATGAGAAAAGTTTTGTTCGTAGCTAACCATTTGACAGTCGGAGGAATTCAAAAATCTTTGATTTCTGCTCTTAACAGTGTTGATTACAATGTTAATGAAGTAACATTGTATATTAGAAAAAACAGATTGGATTTATTGCCGTATGTTAATAAAAATGTAAAAGTTTTGATTAATAAAGATGATGTCCATTATTATAGATTTCCATATGCGTTATATTTACAGGTTTTGCTTTTCCTTTGCAAGTTTTTTGGTTTAAAAGAAAAAACAGACAATTTGACTGCCAAATTATCTGAATATGTTATGTTTTCGATGTTTGAAAATGAGAAAAAGAAATATTTTTCTGATGTTGAATATGATGTGGCAATATCTTATTGGCAAGGTTATAATACCCTGTTTGTTGACAAGTACATAAAGGCAAAAAGAAAAATAATGTTTTATCAGGTTTCTACTGATGAATTACACGATGTTCATCAGGCAACTATGCCAAACTATGATTCTATTGTAGTTGAACACGAGGATATAAAGAAATCGTTATACGAATGGTATAACGGTATAGACGGCAAGGTTTTTGTTGTTGAAAATTACACAAATCCTCAGTTGATACAAGAAATGTGTTCTGAAACAGAAATCAAAAAAGATGACAGACTGACTTTTTGTACCTGTGCACGTTTTTCCCCTGTAAAAGGTATTGATTTGGCAGTGAAAGCAGCTAAGATATTGAAAGACAAAGGTTTTGAATTTTTATGGTATTTTGTCGGTGATGGCCCAA
>JAFXJO010000130.1 GCA_017532185.1 Clostridia bacterium
GTCAACAGTCTGCCTTGCAATTTCTCTGCCGCATTCGGGACAGTGCGGAATACCGATTCTGGCATAAAGAAGACGCAGATAATCATAAATCTCCGTTACAGTACCAACTGTTGAACGGGGATTCTTTGAGGTTGTTTTCTGGTCAATTGATATTGCGGGCGAAAGACCGTCAATGCTTTCAACCGCAGGCTTTTCCATCTGACCGAGGAACTGCCTCGCATATGATGAAAGAGATTCAACGTATCTGCGCTGACCCTCGGCATAAATCGTGTCAAACGCAAGCGAAGATTTACCGCTGCCCGAAAGTCCCGTAAAAACAACAAGCTTATCTCTGGGGATAGATATATCAACGTTTTTGAGGTTATGCTCTTTTGCGCCTTTGACAGTAATGTTTTTTATTGCCATTCTATTTACCTCTTCTGAGTTTTTCAATTCTGTCTCGCAGGTAAGCTGCGTGCTCAAATTCAAGTATCTTCGCCGCCGCTTTCATCTCTGCGGTAAGCTTGAGAATCATCTGCTCTCTCTCTTTTTTGCTCATCTTTGAGATTGCCTTTTCATCATCTGATTTTGCAGAGATTTCAATTATCTCTCTGACATCTTTCACAATGGTTTTAGGCGTTATGCCGTGTTCTTCGTTATATTTCTTCTGCTTTTCACGGCGCCGGTTAGTTTCAGTTATGGCTCTTTCCATAGAAGGAGTTACGCTGTCTGCATACATAATAACAGTTCCCTCTGCGTTTCTTGCTGCTCTGCCGATTGTCTGGATAAGCGAAGTTTCGGAACGCAGAAAACCTTCTTTATCGGCATCAAGAATAGCAACCAGCGATACCTCGGGAATATCCAGACCTTCGCGCAGAAGATTGATTCCTATAAGCACGTCAAATTCGCCAAGGCGCAATCCTCTGATAATCTCCATTCTTTCAATGGTATCTATATCGTGGTGCATATAGCGCACCTTTATATCAAGATTTTCAAGGTAATCGGTCAAATCTTCCGCCATACGCTTTGTAAGAGTTGTAACAAGCACTCTCTCACCTTTTTGCGTGCGGATGTTAATTTCTGAAACGAGATCGTCAATCTGACCTTCAACAGGTCTTACGGAAATTTCAGGGTCAAGAAGACCCGTTGGTCTGATAACCTGCTCGGCAATACGCGCGCTCTTTGATTTTTCAAGCTCTCCCGGAGTTGCGCTGACAAATACTTTCTGCCCTGTTTTTTCATAGAATTCATCAAAAGTCAGCGGTCTGTTATCATAGGCAGACGGCAAACGGAAACCGAATTCAATCAGGCTGTCTTTTCGCGCTCTGTCACCGCCGTACATAGCTCTGACCTGCGGAAGAGTAACGTGAGATTCATCAACAAATAAAAGAAAATCATCGGGAAAATAATCAAGAAGCGTGAATGGGGCACTGCCCGGCTCTCTGCCTGACATAACTCTGGAATAGTTTTCAATACCTTTGCAGAAACCCGTTTCGCGAAGCATTTCAATATCGTATTCCGTACGCTGTCTGATACGCTGAGCCTCAAGAAGCTTTCCGTCTTTCTCAAATTCCGCAACTCTTTCGAGCATCTCGCCATAAATCGCACTGATTGATTTTTCCATCTTATCGGCAGAAATAACGTAGTGCGATGCAGGATAAATCGCAACGTGCGAAACAACGCTTTTAACCTGACCCGTAAGTGCATTTATCTCACTTATGCGGTCAATTTCATCGCCAAAAAATTCAATTCTGTAGGCGTTTTCGTTTGAATAAACGGGAAAGATTTCAACAACGTCTCCCCTGACCCTGAATTTGTTACGGCTGAAATCGATATCGTTGCGCTCATACTGAATGGAAACAAGCTTTTCAATAAGTTCATCGCGGCTTTTTTCCATACCTGTACGCAGAGAGATAACCATACTGCGGTAATCAATCGGGTCACCGAGAGTATAAATGCACGAAACGCTGGCAACGATTATAACGTCTCTGCGCTCAGACAACGCTGAGGTTGCGGAATGGCGCAGCTTATCAATTTCATCGTTGACGGCAGAATCCTTTTCGATATAGGTATCAGTTGTCGGAATATAAGCTTCGGGCTGATAATAGTCGTAATAGGAAACAAAATATTCAACCGCATTTTCGGGAAAGAATTCGCGGAATTCGGAGCAAAGCTGGGCGGCAAGGGTTTTGTTATGCGCCAAAACGAGAGTTGGCCTGTTTGCCTCGGCAATGATGTTTGCCATTGTGAAGGTTTTTCCCGAGCCTGTAACGCCAAGCAAAGTCTGCTCTGCATAACCTTTATCAAGACCGTCAACAAGCTCAGCTATCGCCTGAGGCTGGTCGCCTGTTGGCTTATAATTTGAATGCAGTTTGAAACCTTCCATACACCTTACCTCCCTCATCAAATTTCTATAAACAAATGTTCACTTTATTATATTACATTATATTTTAAATGTAAACAGGTTAAGCAAAAAAATTCATATTATTTTTTGGTTTCTTTCGGTCTCTGCTTTGCAAGATGCTCTCATTAACATATTACATAAATGTAACTCTTTGTAACCCTTTATTTGTTGACATTTTCTACAAAAGATGGTATTATACATAGGTATATATCATTATTCATCTTTATCCGAAAAGGAGTGTGTTTGATGAAAGGTATTATTCTTGCAGGCGGCTCGGGCACAAGACTCTATCCGCTTACTATGGTAACAAGTAAACAGCTTCTGCCTGTTTATGATAAACCGATGATTTATTATCCCCTCTCAACACTTATGCTTGCGGGTATCCGCGAGATTCTTATTATATCAACGCCAACCGATACCCCAAGATTCAAGGAACTTCTCGGCAACGGCAGACAGTTTGGCTTAAGCCTTTCTTATGCTGTGCAGGAAAGTCCTGACGGCCTTGCTCAGGCTTTCATTATCGGCGAAGAATTCATCGGAGATGACGACGTTGCGATGGTTCTCGGCGACAACATTTTCTATGGCGGCGGTCTCGGACATATGCTCCGCCAAGCTGCAAAAAACAAAGGCAGAGCAACGATTTTCGGTTATTACGTTGATAATCCGCAGAGCTTCGGCGTTGTTGAATTTGATGAAAACGGTATGCCCGTTTCAATTGAAGAAAAGCCTGAGGTTCCCAAATCAAACTACGCCGTTACAGGTCTTTATTTCTACGATAACAGAGTTGTTGAATACGCAAAATCGCTCAAGCCCTCAAAAAGAGGCGAGCTTGAAATAACCGATATCAATCAGATTTATCTTCAGAACGGCGACCTCGATATCAAGCTTATGGGCAGAGGCTTTGCATGGCTTGATACGGGAACTGTTGAAAACCTGATGAACGCCGCAAACTTCATTCACACTGTTGAAACACTTCAGGGCATCAAAATTTCAGCTCCTGAAGAAATTGCATATAATATGCGCTGGATAAGCAAAGAAGCTCTGCTTCGTTCCGCTGAAAAATACGGCAAATCTTCATACGGTCAGCACCTTCGCGCAGTTGCAGAAGGCAAGATTCTTTATTCATCCGACAGACCGGGCGAAAGACCCTGCTGGGGTACAGAGGAGCAGAAAAATGAAAATTGAAAAAACAGCCATTGAGGGCGTTTATCTTGTTGAGCCCGTTGTTTTTGGCGATAACAGAGGCTGGTTTTGCGAAACATATTCAAAAAAAGCTTTTGAAGAGCTCGGCATATTTGCAGATTTTGTTCAGGATAACCGTTCATTCTCTGCCAAAAAAGGTACGCTCAGAGGTCTGCATTGTCAGACCGACCCCAAATCACAGGCAAAGCTTGTTTCCTGCACAAAGGGCACGATTATCGACGTTGCAGTTGACATAAGAGAAGGTTCGCCTACATATAAAAAATGGATTGCCGTTGAACTTTCGGAAGAAAACAAAAAAATGCTTTTCATTCCCAAAGGTTGCCTTCACGGCTTTGTCACAATTTCCGAAAACGTTGAACTTTCTTATAAAGTTGACGAATTCTATTCGCCAGAAAATGACCGCAGCGTTTGCTGGTGCGACCCTGAGCTGGGCGTTGAATGGGGAATTGAAAATCCCATTCTCTCTGCAAAAGACAGCTCTGCTCCCCTTCTTAAAGACAGCGACGTTAAATTCATTTTCTAAAATTTTACATTTTATATAAGCATAAAAAATCTGTTTCTGTCCATACTATGTGTGAAAAGCAAAGTAAGGAGATGAAACTATGCTTGATAAAATTTCACTTGCACTTGTTATCATTGGCGCTCTTAACTGGGGCAGCATCGGTCTTTTTCAGTTTGACCTTGTTGCATGGATTTTCGGCGGTCAGGGCGCGATTCTCAGCAGAATCGTTTACACACTCGTTGCCCTTGCAGGTATTTGGTGCATTTCTCTTCTTTTCAGAGATACCGAAGCTGCCGTTGTTCACACTGACGATGACATCAGAGGTTAAAAGAGTAAAACAAAAAAATCCGCCTTGTTTTCTGCAGGGCGGATATTTTTTTTGCAATTTTTATAAAAAACAAAAGACTTGCAAGATTTCTCAAGCAAGTCCTTAATTGTTTTTTGTTCTTCACTTTGTGAAGCAGTCAGTTCTTATTCTTCTACTGCGTAAACGCTAACCTTCTTGCGGTCTTTGCCCATACGCTCGAACTTAACTGTACCGTCGATGAGAGCGAAGAGAGTATCGTCTGAACCCTTACCAACGTTGTTACCGGGATGGATGTGTGTGCCTCTCTGTCTTACAAGGATGTTACCTGCAAGAACAAACTGGCCGTCAGCTCTCTTTGCGCCGAGTCTCTTGGATTCGGAATCACGGCCGTTACGGGTTGAACCCATACCTTTTTTATGAGCGAAAAGCTGTACATTTATCTTAAGCATTCTTTACACCTCCGTAAATTACTTTAATGTTGAGTGGATATTGCTTTGAAAGTTCGGTTAAATGAAGCTCAAGGCCACGAAGCACTGCTTCGGTTTTTTCGTTTGTTTCGCTCAGATGAAAAAACATTGAGCCGCTTTCAGCCTCTGCTTTTGCAGGAGCGCCGATAACATCGGTTATTGTGTTGGCCGCCATTAAAGCTGCCGACGAAACCGCCGCACAAACGATATCCTGACCTTCGGGAGCGAACATTGAATGACCGCTGATTTCAAAGCCGTGGAGTCGGTTGTTACCGATTGAGAATTTGACCCTTATCATAGGGTTTCAAATTATGCGTTGATGGCAGAAATTTCAACCTTAGTGTAAGGCTGTCTGTGACCCATCTTACGCTTGGAGTTCTTCTTGGGCTTGTAAGTCATAACAGTGATCTTTTTGCCCTTGCCGTTCTTAACAACCTTAGCAGCAACGGTTGCACCTGCAACATAGGGAGCACCAACCTTGATGCCGTCATCGGTACCAACTGCGATAA
>JAFXJO010000131.1 GCA_017532185.1 Clostridia bacterium
CACCGACATATTATTGGGAAGCAACAACATATTATTATGAGGAACCCACAACCGATTACTTTTTGGATACCCCCTACACCCTTGTTGACGTTTACGGCAATCAGGCTCACATTGCAGGTACTTTTTATGACGGTTCATCCTCAACTTATATTGAATACGGTTATTTCTTCGTGGGAGATACGCTCTGCTTTTATCTGAGCATTCCTGACGGTGATATTGTTATCGAAAACGTAAACGACTATTACACAGTATACATCAGGGAAGCAGGCGAAAGCAGCTTCACCAAAGAAAATATCAGCCAGAGCGAGTGCGAGGAACTTGCCAGCACCGTAATCGATATGCTCATCGAGCTTGGTTATGACAACAAAGAAACATATCCTGACCGTCTCTATGAATATCTGGGCGATTCCCGCTACGGAAACCTCGGCTACGTTGAAAAATATAACGTTTATGAAGACGGCGATTTCGGCGGCGTTATTTACGTTGACCTTGACACAGGCTATTATGCCGCTGTTCTCGACACCGACGGCTCAACAATTTTCAGCGCCAGCTTCATAGATACTTCAGGTTCAATGCTCCCCTATGACTATAAATAATTTAAACGGCAGAGTTTTTCTCTGCCGTTTTTTATCTGAAAACATAATAAAACAGACCGTAAATCACCGCCGCAAGCGTACCGTAAACCAGAACGGGACCTGCGATTTTGAACATATTCGCACCTGTGCCGAGAATCCTGCCCTCGCTTTTAAATTCAAGCGCAGGCGAAACAACAGAGTTTGCAAAACCCGTAATCGGAACAATCGTACCTGCGCCGGCATAAACAGCAATATCGTCAAAAACCCCGAGCGCAGTGAGAACTGCAGAAAGCACAATAAGCGAAACGGGCACAACAAGACGCACGTCATCTTCTGCCATACCGTAACGCTCGCACAGCATATATATTCCTTCGCCGAGCGTGCAGATTAAACCGCCTGTAACAAATGCAAAAACGCCGTTGCGCACCTTTCTGCTCGGAGGCGAAGCTTTTTTAGCCATCTCGCCGTATTCTTTGTTGGATATTGGCATATTTATATTCACTCCGTTTTTAATTTTCTCCTTTAAATTATTTCCGTTTCGCAAAACTATATGCATTTTTTCATTTGCGCACATTGACATTAGCGGTAAAAAGATTTAGAATGTATTATGTAAAAATATGAATTGGAGTGATACCAATGGCTGTTAAAAAGTTAAAGTATTTTGCAGGCGGCAAGTGGCTTGATTCCGCTTGCGAAAAGTATATGGACGTTTACAACCCCAGCACAGGCGAAGTTATTGCTCAGACTCCCTGCTGCACAAAGGACGAGGTTAACCACGCTGTTGCTTGTGCAAAGGAAGCTTTCAAAAGCTGGTCTGATACACCTGTTATGAAGAGAGTTCAGGTTATCTTCAAATTCCGCGAACTTCTCGAAGCTCATATGGACGAGCTTACCGAAATCTGCGCAAGAGAACACGGCAAAGTATGGAGCGAAGCAAAGGGCGATATCCTCAAGGTAAAGGAGCCTGTTGAACTTGCTCTTTCAGCGCCCTCACTTCTTATGGGCGAAGCTCTTCGCGACACCTCAATGGGCTATGACACAACTCTTTACAGAGAACCCGTTGGCGTTTTCGCAGGCATCGTTCCCTTCAACTTCCCCGGTATGATTCCCATGGGCTGGATGTCACCTCTGTGCATCGCCTGCGGTAACACAATCGTTCTCAAAGCCGCTTCAATGACTCCCCTGACCTGCATGAGACTTGCAGAGCTCTGGCAGGAAGCAGGTCTCCCCGACGGCGTTATCAACATCGTTACCTGCTCCAGAAACGAAGCTGAAATCTTTATGGACCACCCCGACGTTAAGGGCATCACCTTCGTTGGCTCAACAAGCGTTGGTCTTCACATTTACTCAAGAGCCGCCGCAAACGGCAAGAGAGTTCAGGCTCTTTGCGAAGCAAAGAACCACGCCCTCGTTCTTGAAGATGCTGCTCTCGAAAGAAGCGCAAGAGGCATTATCAACTCCTCCTTCGGTTGCGCAGGCGAACGCTGCATGGCTCTGCCCGTAATCGTTGCTCAGGAAAGCATCGCTGACGAGCTTGTCGGCTACCTTGTTAAGTTTGCAAAAGAGCTTAAGCTCGGTCCTGCTTACGACAAGGAATCAACCCTCGGTCCTGTTGTTACCGAAGCTCACAGACAGTCAATCCACAAGTGGATTGAAAAAGGTGTTGAGGAAGGCGCAGAGCTTATTCTTGACGGCAGAAACCCCGTTGTTCCCGGCTATGAAAACGGCTTCTACGTTGGCCCCACAATTTTTGACCACGTTACAGAAGATATGACAGTTGGTCAGAGAGAAATCTTTGGTCCCGTTCTTTGCGTAAAGAGAGTTAAGGATTTCGAAGAAGGTCTTGCAGTTATGAACGCAAACCCCTTCGCAAACGGCTCGGTTATCTTTACACAGAGCGGTTACTACGCAAGAGAATTCGCCAAGAGAACAGACGGCGGTATGGTTGGCGTTAACGTTGGTATCCCCGTACCCGTTGGCGTATTCCCCTTCACAGGTCACAAGCAGTCATTCTTCGGCGACCTTCACTGCCTCGGCAAAGACGGTTTCCGTTTCTATACAGAAACAAAGGCTGTAACAACCCGTTGGTTCGATGAAGAAGAAAAGAAAGCAACCAGCGTTGACACCTGGGACGGTTCAGTCGGCGGCGACCTTAAATAAAAAATATGACGGCAGAGAAATCTGCCGTCTTTTCTTTTGTTAAACGTTATCAATCAAATTGTTGTTGCCACTTTCATACATTTATGATAAAATATGTTTATAATATTTTATTAAAGGAGTGGCGGTATGTTTTTTGTTTATATTCTTATTTCCGTTGTAGCTTTTGCGCTGATTTCTCTGCTGATTTTCGGTGCGGTCGGCTTTAAGATTGCCTGCGTTTCAAGGCGCACCAAGAAACCCGAAACTGACCCCAGGCGCATTCTCAGGGCTGAAATACGCAAAAAGAATAACGCCTATATGCTCTCTCACAAGCACGAAGACCTTGAGCTCAAAACGCCTGACGGCATAAGGCTCACCGCCCGATATATCCCTGCCGAAAAAGAAACGAAGAAATTCGTTATCTGCATCCACGGCCATAACTGCAACGGTCCCGACGAAATGAGCCATCTTTTCCCGTTTTACCATAACGAAATGGGCTATAACTACTTTCTGCCCGATTTGAGAGGTCATGGAAGAAGCAGCGGCAACATCATCGGCTTCAGCGCGCTTGACTATAAGGACATTAACCTCTGGATTGATTATCTCATCGAGCGTTTCGGCAACGATATTGAAATTATGCTCCACGGCATTTCAATGGGCGCTTCAACGTCGATGCAGGTCAACAACCATAATCCTGCAGCGCAAGTTAAGCTTATTATTGAAGACTGCGGCTTCACAAGTGCTTTTGAAGAAATCAGCGTCACAACAAGGCAAATCGCCAAATTCTTAAAAACAGATTTGGTTGTTTATTTTATCAATTTTCATTGCAAGCTCATCGCAGGCTATGACCTCAAGAAAGACGCCAATCCTCTCGCCACAATGAAAAACGCAAAGAACCCCGTTCTTTTTATTCACGGTGAAGAAGATACCAAAGTGCCCTTCCCGATGTGTCAAAGACTTTATGACGCCTGCCCGACTGAAAAAGAGATCTTCACCGTGCCCGGTGCGGTGCACGCATATTGCTATTATGACGCAAAGGAAGAATATGACAGAAGAATGCGCGCCTTCATCGCAAAGCATTTTGACCCGTCAGTTACGGTTAAATAATGTATACATATAAAACAAAAAGCTTGCATCGAAATGCAAGCTTTAATTTTTTGTTTATTTTGTTCTTCGCTCCTTGAGCAGACACTGCATAATGGCTGATTCACGGAGATGAAGAAGGCGTTTTATTCCGATGCAAGGCGTATACAATACGCCAAATCGGAAAAAACGGCTAAAAATAAACAAACTAACAATCCGTTATTTTTATTACATAAAAAACAAGCTCACAAAGGTGTTACACCAATGTAAGCCTGTAGATATTTTCGTTTATTTTGTTCTTCGCTCCGTGAGCAGACATTATTCTGCGAAACCTGATTCAACAAGCTTTACGAGCTCATCAACTGCAGTTTCTTCATCGGGACCGCCTGCGATAATGCGGATAGCTGTGCCGCCCATAATACCGAGCGAAAGAACACCGAGAAGGCTCTTTGCGTTAACTCTGCGTTCCTCTTTCTCAACCCAGATTGAAGATTTGAATTCATTTGCTTTCTGAATGAAGAAAGTTGCAGGACGTGCATGAAGACCAACCTGGTTCTGAACTGTTACATCTTTAACGTACATAATATATATCTCCCAAGCAAAATTTTTGTTTTAATATATTATTTATTATATCAGAAAAAACGTCTTCGTCAACATTTTTGCGCACTGTTTTAATATTTCGGATTGTAGCCCAAACAGCAGGGCGCAAAAAAATTTTGTTTTGTTAAATTTGACTATAGAATTTCTGCTTTTTTGTATCACATAAACATAAATTTTTTAATCAATAAGAAAACGGGCTGCTTTTTTGTGCAAATATCACTATAAAATAAAAGAGACACCCTAAAGGTGCCTTACAGGGCATTTTCGAAGAAGGCGGTTGGTAAATGCCTGAGAAGCTAATCAGCACAAAACTTCCCGTTGCTCCGCGCTTCTTCATTCCCTGTCATACAAGATACTTCAGCACAAAGTTCTCTCATTGCTATATATTCTACTGCTTTTTTCAGTTTAAGTCAATGTACAAAAGTTATATGAATTTCATGCTTTTTGCTCATTTTTAGTGTAATTTTTATTAAACTTAAGCAGGTTTTCGGTTGATATTATTGAAAAAGAAATATCTATATGTTATTATGGTTGAAACGCTTAAGCCGAAAAGGAGGCTTTTTATGTTAGCCTATATCAAAGGAATCATAGCTTTTATGCAGGTTATCTTCTGCATAACGGGACTTATCCCCGTAAGCAGCGAAATCGATTACGGCGGAAACGATTATACAGCTCCGCAGATTGAAACCCCGATGCTTATTGTTGAAAACGGCAAAAGTGAATTTGTTATCGTAACGGCGGAAAATGCCGACGAATGTATTCAGACCGCCGCAATCGAGCTTCAGAGCTATATTATAAAATTAAGCGGTGCAGAACTTGAAATAGTTACCGATAACGCTTTTAACGGCGAAAAAGCTATTGTGCTCGGTGAAACTGCTCTCACCGATGAGCTGACCGACACAGACCGCGCGCAGATTGGCGAGGACGGATTTTTGCTTTATTCTGACGGCGATTATCTTCTCATCGCAGGCGAGGACAGCCGCGGCACACTTTTCGGCGTTTATACTTTTCTTGAAGAATATCTCGGCGTACGTTGGTTTACACCAACCCTTGAGGTTGTGCCCGAAAGCGAGGATGTTATCATTGACGCCTCAATTAACCGCATTGTTGAGCCGTCATTTGCCGTTCGCCGCAATGACTGCGCAGGAACGAATGCCGCTTACAGAGCAAGGTCAAGAATGAACGTTTCTTTCCATTATGACGTACCTGAATACGGCGGTGCAATGACCTGGGTTTTATGGGACGTTACGCTTGACGTGCTTGTGCCCGATGCACTTTTTGCCGAGCATCCCGAATATTTTGCAATGAATCCCGACGGCACGCGCACAACAGACCACGTTTGTCTTTCAAACCCCGATGTGCTTGAGATTGCAATCAAAAACGGCAGGCAGGCTATTCTTGACTGCGAGAAAGATGCCAAATATATACATATCGGACAAAAAGACAATATGAACTATTGTCACTGCGAAAAGTGCGAAGAAATCAACGCTGAATACGGCACCGTTTGCTCAACAACCATTCTCTTCACAAACGCTTTTGCCGATGCGCTTGACGATGAATTCCCCGATATGACCTTCACTTTCTACGCATATAATGAAACCGACAGACCGCCCGCAGACCTTTCTCTGCGCTGCAACCCCAACGTTGTGCCCGTTTTATGCGGTATTCACAAGGCTTGCAGAAGCCATCCCATAACAGAATGCGGCGCAATTGACGGCAACGAAACCTTTGATAACCTCTTTATGGAGCAGAATGCGCAGGTTGCCGAGGACCACGTTAACTGGACTAAGGTTGCAGACAGAACTTTTATCTATGATTACACAATAAACTTTCTCAACGTGGCGCAGTTTTTCTCAAACTTTGAAACAATGCAGTCCACAATGAAATATATGCACGATATCGGAATCACGGGATACGTTTATAACTGCGGTGACGGGCATTACGCCGCTTTCAACGAGCTTCGCAATTATCTTCTCTGCAAGCTTCAATGGGACGTTAATGCCGACGTTGAATATCATATGAACGATTTTCTCAAGGCATATTACGGCGAAGAAGCCGCGCCTTATATCAAAAAAATCATTGATATCCAGACTGCACAGGTTAAAGCAACGGCTCACGCTTTTGACTTTGACTGGCATTATCAGTCAGGCTTCTATCCGTTTTACACGGTAAACAGGCTCAATTCCCTCTGGAAAAAAGCACTCAACGCAGACATCACCGAGGAACAGCTTTTCAGAGTTGAGGTTGCAAACCTGAGTTGGGAATATTTCAAAGCAAACCAATATATCGGCAAATATTCCTTCCTTAATCCGATGCGAATGAAGGCAAACGAGGAGCTTTATGATGCTTTCATCGCGCATAACATCGGCAGGGTTTCGTCCTTCGGTCTTATCCCCACGGATAAGAGCACCGTTGATTTTATGCTCCGCCCGTTTAATTGGAAATAGTTTTGACGAAATAAAACTCGGGTTAGGGCGCAGCCCTTCCGAAACCATTCACTCTTCACTATTCATTATTCACTAAAAAAGACGGCAGAGAAATCTGCCGTCTTTTTTTACTGTGCAAGCATATTTATTGCCGTTGTGAGCTGGTTATCCTGCTCTGCGGTGAGCAGAGCAATATTCGCATCGTCGCCCGAGATGAGTGTTACGTTGACGGAAGGCTCAATGCCCTTGCCGTCATAGACCGCATCTGCTCCGTTTTTGGGTTCAACAAGCGCAACAGTCAGCAGAATAGCTCCGCCGCTTTCGAGCGTAAAAAGTTCCTGCATTGTGCCGACGCCTGCCGTTTTTGTGCCGATAAGTATTGCCTGGCTGATATCTCTCAGGTCGCAGGCAAAAAGCTCTGCAGGTCCTGCCGTTGCTCCGTTGATGAGAACGGCAATCGGCTTGTTAACGCTGCTGCTTTCGGCGGTATAAATCTTATCCTTATAAACTTCTCCGTTTTTATCTTTGGCAACCGCAATGTTGCCCGAAATTGCAGGCACAATAACGTCGATGACCTTTGCTGCATAATCGATGCTGCCGTCACTTGTATTTCGCACGTCAAAAACAAAGCTCTCCGCGCCGTTTTCAGTCAGCTTTTCAATTTCGCTCTTGAATTCGTTTGCGGTATTTTTATAAAAACCGTTGATTCTGATATACCCTACGTCACCCTCAAGCCTGCCGATAACGCTTGGCATTGAAAAACCGAGAAGCGGTTCAACCGTCTTGGTTTCGCCGTCGCGCTCGTATTCAACCGCAACCGACGAAAGAATGTTGCCGTAAAAGCTCTCTGAAAGGGTGCGATAGTTATTTCTGTTAACCGTTACGTTGCCAACTGCCGTTATAACGTCTCCCGATTTAAGCCCTGCGGTTTCTGCAGGTGAGCCTTCATAAACGTGGGTAATAATGAATTCGTTGTTTTGATAATCATAAGCAGTTTCTATGCCGATGCCCGTAACACCGCCCTCAAGGCGAAGCGTATATTCGCTGTATTCCTCCGAGGTCATATATCGGCTTGCGGAATCGCCAAGACCGTTGATATATCCCTCCGAAAGAGATGCGCTGAGCAGATTGCTGTCCTGCACCGAACCGTAGAAATTATTGGAGATAATCTGATTTATCTCATCGACGGAAGCATACATCTGCGAGCGTTGAGAGATATTACCGATAATTTTATTATATATGTTTTTGGAAACAACCATCGTTATCGAAAAGGTTGCCGCGATTGACATAACAATCAGAGATATACAAATTCCGAGTGAAACTTTTTTATTCAAAACAACACCTCCGAGGGAGTGGATAATGAAAAGCGAAGAGTTAAGAGCAAGGCCCTTCCGAAACTGTTCACTATTCGCCATCAGCCATTAATTAAAAAAGGAGCCAGCCTTGCTGACTCCTTTTATTATATCACGGTTTTTTAACATAATCAAGAGGATTAACTCTGCTGACGCTGTCGCCCCTCTTAACTCTTACCTCAAAGTGGAGATGAGGACCGGTTACGTTACCGGTATCACCAATAGCACCGAGGTTTTCGCCCTTCTGAACGATATCGCCTTTTTTGACGTAAAGGGTCTTCGCGTGCGCATAAAGAGTCTGGGTGCCGTCACCGTGGTCAACAACACAATAGTTGCCGAAGCCATAGTTCCAGCCGCCGTCATTCATTGCAATGATAACCTCACCGCCCTGTGCGGCACGGAAGGGTGAACCCTTGGTTGTAACGTCTGTTCTTACAATATCAATACCCATATGACGGCTGCCGTCGCTGTATGCAGGGTAGGTTGCAGTCAGTCTTGTTGAGCCGGGTACGGGCCAGAGCATCTTACCGTCGTTATTATAATCCTCATCGGGAGTATCGCCGACCTGCGAACCGTGCTCCTTGATATAGGCATCAATCTGAGCTTCAAGCACCTTCATTTCTTCTTCCTGAAGGCGGATAGCTTCTTTATATTCGTCGCTGTCCTTATCGAGCTGATTGATGATATCTTCAACCTGTTCGTATTTTTTGGCAACCTCCTGTCTCTTTTCCTCCTGCTTTTCCTTGCTGCTTTCAAGGTCAGCCTGGCGGTCCGTGAGGGTTGTCATACTCTCTTTGAGCTTTTCCTTTTTAGCTTCAAGCTCAATTTTCTGAGTTTTGAGCTTCTCTTCGTTTGAATTAAGCTCAACTATTTTTGATTCAAGCTCTTTCATAAGCTCCGAATCTTTTTCGGAGATGCGGTCAACAAGCTCTTTTCTTGCAAGGAACGATGAAAGATCGTCGGAAGAGAAAAGAAGCTCAAGGCTTGAACCGCCGCCTGCCATATAGTTTTCTCTGATTCTGGCAAGAAGCTGTTCTTTTGTGTCTGCCATAAGTTCTTCGCTCTCAGCAATCTGAATTTCGATTTCTGCAACGAGCGTGTTTATATTTGCAATCTCCGCTGTGATTGTTTCTATATCGGCGTTGAGAGAATTGATATCACTGTTAAGAACGTCAATTCTGTCATCAAGAATATCAACCTGCTTCTGAATATCGCTGATTTCGGAATCGAGCTTATCAAGCTTTGACTGGTTATCCTTGATTTCGCCCTGAACCTCACTGAGGTTTTCTTTGTTTTCCTGCATTTCTTCTTCAAGCTTATTATATTCATCGCGCAAATCTTCGAGGCTCTTTTCAGCAAAAACACTGATGGGAGCAAGAGAGCCTATAACACACATAAGCGCAAGCACAAGGCAAAGAACGGACTTGAGCTTGCTTTTGCAGAAATTATTCTTCATCAAGCTCAACAAACTTCCTTTCCTTGAGATATTTGCTCATCGATGTTACCGAGCCGAAAACGCCCGTGAAAACACCTACAAAAACAAAAATAAGTGCAAGCCAGGGCAGATATTTATAAAAGTCAACACTTGTTCCTGCGCCGACAACCATAAACGACTGCAAAAGCTCTTTGAGCGCAAGTTCATTTATCAACCACACGGCACCCGTCGCAAGCAAGCCTGAAACGGCACCGATAACAACACCTTCAATCATAAACGGCCAGCGGATGAAAGCGTTTGTTGCGCCAACGCTCTTCATAATACTGATTTCAAGGCGGCGGCTGAACATTGTTACCTTAATTGTGTTTGAGATTATAAACAGAGAAACAATCAGAAGCAACAAAATAATGCCAACGCTGATGTATGTTACGCTGTTTCGCAAATCTGAAAGCTGCCTGGCAAGTTCGCTGTTTTCTCTTACTCTTATAACATTTGTTACACCGTTCACTTCTCTTACAACCTGATCAAAACTATCCATATCCGAAACGGTAATTTTAAACGCTTCGGGAAGCGGGTTTTCATCAAGGTTTTCAAGATAAGTCTTGAGATTTTCATAATCGCCGTCAAGCTCCGAAAGAATATCTTTATAAGCTTCTTCCTTACCTATTCTTTCAACGCTTGCAACGTTATTGATTTTTTCAAGGTCTATGCCCACTTTTTTAACCTCAAGGTCGATTGCCTCGTCGTTAACAAAAGCCATAATAACGTTTTCTGCTTCTATGTTAGATATAAATGAGTTGATATTAACGAGCAGCATAAACGCGATGCCCACAAGCATGAGACAGCTAAAAAGCACCGTTACAGATGCAAAGGACATAAGTTTGTTGACCTTCAGGTTGCGAAAACCTTCTTTGGTCAGATAGTTAAGCTTACCCATCAGTTTTCGCCTCCTTCAACGGTAATTTCTTCCGCCTGAACTTCGTTCGGAACTTCAACAGCAACTTCAACTGCTTCGGTTTCTCCGATATAGGCGGTATAATCCTCGTCGGGAGGAACAACATATTCATTGGCGATTTCGCTCGCAGCGTTGATATGCGACGTTGCCGCTTCTCTCACAAGTGTGCCGCCGTCTGCAACAACGTTACCCTTATCGAGAATAATAACACGCTTGTCAAAGCAACGCACAAGGCTGTGCTCGTGAGTTACCATAATAACGGTTGTGCCGGCTTCGTTAAGACGCATAAGCATATCAACAATTTCGTAACTCATCTGAGGGTCAACGTTACCGGTCGGTTCATCGGCAATAATGATGTCGGCATTGTTCGCAAGCGCTCTTGCAAGAGCAACTCGCTGTTGCTCACCGCCCGAAAGCTCCTTGGGTAATTTACGCGCTTTTTCGTTAAGACCCATAAGGCTGAGCACATAGGGAACTCTGCGGCGAATCTTTTTTTCGTTTGTGCCGATAACGCGCATCGCAAACGCAACGTTATCGAAGACCGTCATATTGGGAATAAGTCTGAAATCCTGGAAAACAATTCCCAATCTGCGGCGGAATTTGGGGATATCCCTTTTCTTTATGGTATTTAGATTAATATCATCAACGGTGATGCAACCCGAGGAAGCAACCTCTTCACGCATCATCAACTTAAGAAACGTGCTCTTACCTGCGCCCGATGAGCCCACAACAAAAACGAACTCACCTTTTTCAATTTTTATATTGATATCTTTCAGGGCATAGGAATCCGCACTGTCATATTTTTTGCTGACATTGTTAAACTCTATCACAGTATCATCCTTAAAAAATTATTGTATTCCTTCTTTTCCCCTGTACGGTTGCCGAGTGCAACCGCTGATTCTGAACATTTTTTACAATTAATATTTAACGGGTTTTGCGTCGAGATACTTCTTAACCATAAGAGCTACTTTGAAAACAATGGCATCGTCAAATTCACGCAGATCAAGACCTGTGAGCTTCTTGATTTTTTCAAGTCTGTAAACAAGCGTATTTCTGTGAACAAACAGCTTTCTTGACGTTTCGGAAACGTTGAGGTTATTTTCAAAGAAACGCTGAATTGTGAACAGAGTTTCGTGGTCAAGACTTTCAATCGAGCCTCTCTTGAAAACTTCTCTGAGGAACATATCGCAGAGAGTTGTGGGAAGCTGATAGATAAGTCTTGCTATACCGAGATTTTCATAGCTGACAATGGTTTTTTCAGTATCGAAAACTTTGCCGACCTCAAGAGCAATCTGCGCTTCTTTGAATGAGCGAGCAAGGTCTTTGATGCCTTCGATGGTTGTGCCGATACCCACAAGAACGTGAGTGTAAAGCTCGGTGCTCAATGAATCGGAGATTGAGCGTGCAAGCTTTTCAAGGTCTTTGGGCTCGATATTGCTGCGAACTTCCTTAACGATGGCAATATCATGCTCGTTAATGTTGATAACAAAATCCTTGTTTTTATCAGGGAAGAGATTCTGAACGGCATCAAACACAGCAGCATCGTTATGGTCTGTGATTCTGATAAGCAGAACAACTCTTGTTGCCTCGCTGTTGAAACGGAGTTCTCTTGATTTAAGATAGATGTCACCGGGCAGAATATTATCAAGAATAACGTTCTTGATGAAATTGCCTCTGTCAAATTTTTCCTCATAGTACTGCTTGAGGTTTTCAAGTGAAACACAGCAAACGGAAGCAAATCTGCCTGCAAGTTCGTCAGTACCTTCAACAAATACCGCATACTCGGTCTGAATATGAGAACCGAAATTGCAGAAGGTATAGTTATTGATATAGTGCAGCTCACCGTCGGCAAAAACATCGGAAGCGGTTGAAATAACCTCGCCGATTTTGCTCAGTTCGCTGCAAGCGATTATTGTGCCTGTTTCGTCAATTACGCCCAGAGTTCTGCCTACAGCATCTCTCATCTGGTGAACAAGACCCTGGAAAATTCTGTTTGACATAAAAATACCCCTCATCTGATTTGTTTTTGAACTTCTGTTAATTTAGACAAAATGACCATCGGGACAGTATACATTTTACACAATAATGCTGCTTTTTGCAATAGAAAACTGCGGATTTTTTAAAAAAATTTTTGAATTTATTGTGAATTCCTGCCGTAATTTATTGATTTTTACCAAATTTTTCTTGATTTCCTATGTCAAACAGCCGTTCGATGAACTCTCTCTCAGGCTCAAAATCATTGTTAATATCAACAATTTCAAGCATTTGTTTTTGTTAAAAATGCGATTATTTTTTGTTTGTGAAAAAATCTTTCAGCGGCAATCGTTAAAATTGACATATCGATAACCCGCAGTTTATATTGTGCCTTTTAGCCAAAAAAGTATCGGTATTTTTGTTGATTGCGATGGAGCGTTTGCTAACAAAAACCTGCTTTATTCCGTTGCCGCCGTGCCATACTATTGCAGGATGTGTTTTTGTTTTTAAAACATAAATTACAGAATTTTTAAAAAATTTGGTTTTTTTGTGATTTAGGTCTTTTCAAATGAGAAAAAAGGTGTTATAATTCCTTGGAATGAATTTTTGAGTATAACTTGTTTTTAATATATAATTTTGAGTGAAAGAGGGAGAGCTTTGGAGAAGTTTGTTATCAACGGCGGAGCACCGCTTCGCGGCGAAGTTGAAATCAGCGGCGCAAAGAATGCTGCGCTTGCCATCATCCCTGCCGCTATCCTCTCGCAGGATATCTGCGTTATCGAAAACCTTCCCCTGTCAATCAGCGACGTTAACGTTATGATGAAGATTCTTCATCACCTCGGCGCAAAGGTCAGGGTTATCAATAAACACACAATCGAAATCGATTCACGCTGCGTTAACTCATATGTTATTTCTCACGATATGACAAAGCATCTGCGTGCATCATATTATTTTATCGGCGCTCTTCTGGGCAGATACGGCAGAGCAAAGGTTGCACTTCCCGGCGGTTGCTACCTTGGTCCCCGTCCCATTGACCAACACATCAAAGGCTTTGAGGCACTCGGCACAACCGTAACAATCGAAGAAAATGCAATTGTTAACGCTAAAGCTGAAGAGCTTACAGGCGCACCCGTTTATCTCGATATGGTTTCTGTCGGCGCAACGGTCAACGTTCTTCTTGCCGCAGTTAAGGCAACAGGACTTACCGTTATTGAAAACGCCGCAAAAGAGCCCCATATTGTTGACCTTGCAAACTTCCTTAACTCAATGGGTGCCGACGTCAGAGGCGCAGGCACAGACGTTATCAAAGTCAGAGGCGTTGAAAAGCTTCACGGCTGCACATATTCAATAATTCCCGACCAGATTGAGGCAGGCACTTTTATGGTTGCCGCTGCCGCAACAATGGGCGACGTTCTTATCAAAAACGTTATTCCCAAGCATCTTGAATCAATCTCAACCAAGCTTATCGAATGCGGTGCAGAGGTTGAAGAATTTGACGATGCGGTCAGAGTTTCGCTCAGCGAACGTCCAGGCAAATGCAACATCAAAACAATGCCTCATCCCGGTTTCCCCACAGATATGCAGCCCCAGATGGCTGTTCTGCTGGCTCTCGCCGACGGGACAAGCATCATCTCTGAAAGTATCTGGTCAAACCGTTTCCGCTATGCGGAGCAGCTTAACCGAATGGGTGCTGATATTAAAGTTGACGGTCAGCTTGCGGTTGTTCAGGGCGTTGAACAGCTCAAAGGTGCTCCTGTTAAGGCAGACGACCTTCGTGCAGGCGCGGCTATGATTATTGCAGGTCTTGCCGCTTCAGGCACAACCGAGATTGAAGATATTCAGCATATCGACAGAGGCTACGAAAACGTTGTTGAAAAGTTCGGAGCACTCGGCGCCAACATCAAACGAATTGATCTGCCTGACCCCGACGCGCTTTCGAACGCAGGCTGAGTCAAATTATTAATTGTTTAATTATAATATCGGAGGCTGTCTTGCAACGCTAAAGACAGCCTCTTTTTACGAGGAAATCAATGGCTAAATTCTGTTCTCTTTATTCATCAAGCAGCGGCAACTGCACCTATATCGGCACCTCTCAGGGCGGTATTCTCGTTGATATCGGCGTGAGCGCAAAACGCACTTGCGAAGCGCTCTGCGGCATCGGCGTTGACCCGTCATCCATTGCCGCGATTTTCATAACCCACGAACACGCAGACCACGTAAACGGAGTTAAGGTTTTTGCCAAAAAACACGGCATAAAGATTTATGCCACAGCAGGTACGCTTGCAGGTATGGAGGAGCAGAACGCCCTTGATCCGCGCATTCAGACCGAAGTTGTTCCTTGGTCGGGTGTTGAAGCGGCAGGCATATTTGTCCGCCCGTTTGCAACTCCGCACGACAGCCGCGAAAGCTCGGGATATTCCGTTGTTACTCCCGACGGCAAACGTATATCCGTTGCAACGGATATCGGCAAAGTAACGGACACCGTGATGAACGCCATCCACGGCAGTGACCTTGTTTTGCTTGAATCCAACCACGATGTGGGTATGCTCCAGAACGGACCGTATCCGTTTTTTCTCAAGCAGAGAATTCTTTCCGACCACGGTCATCTTTCTAATGAAAACTGTGCCAAAACCGCTGTCAAGCTCGTTGAATCCGGCACAACGCGCCTTGTTCTCGGGCATCTGAGCAAAGAGAACAATATACCCTCTCTCGCTTACGAAACAACACGCTCCGCAATGACGCTCGCAGGTGCAAAAGAGGGGCTTGATTATCTGCTGACCGTTGCAGGCAATCTCAACGCACCAATCACGTTTTAAGAGGTTTTTTATGCTTAACATTAACATAATCTGCGTAGGCAAACTCAAGGAAGATTATCTGCGCGCCGCCTGTGTGGAATATCAGAAAAGGCTCGGCGCATTCTGCCGTCTTAATATAATCGAATTAACACCTGCCCGTCTGCCTGATAATCCCAACGATTCGCAGATTGCGGCGGCTCTCGCCGACGAGGGCGACAGAATTCTCGCAAAAATCGCAAACGGCGACGCTGTTTTTGCGATGTGTATCGAAGGCAAAATGTTTTCTTCGGAAGCACTTTCGGCTGAAATCGACAAGCTCGCGGTGGGCGGTTTCGGCAGTGTAAGCTTCGTTATCGGCGGCTCTCACGGTCTTGACCCGAGAGTTAAAAGCAGAGCAAAAATCCGCCTTTCAATGAGTCCGATGACCTTTCCGCACCAGCTTGCAAGGGTTATGTTGCTTGAACAAATTTACCGTTCGTTTATGATTTCAAGCGGCGGCAAATATCATAAATGATATAGCGGCAGTTATCGTTTGATATGGAGAAACAAAAAATATTCGGCAGAATTGCACCCTTTTCAGCGCGAATACGCTAAATTTTGTTCAGATTACCAAAACTTGAAAATAAATCAAAAAACTGTTGCATATTCGTATGAAAATGTTTAAAATAAGTATTGGCAAAAATTAAAAATTATTTTTTTGGAGGTAATTCCCATGGCAGTTAAAGTTGCAATTAACGGTTTCGGTCGTATCGGCCGTCTCGCATTCCGTCAGATGTTCGGCGCAGAAGGCTACGAAGTTGTTGCTATCAACGACCTCACAAAGCCCTCAATGCTCGCTACTCTTCTCAAGTATGACACAGCTCAGGGCGGTTACTGCGGTTACATCGGTCAGAACGCTCACACAGTTGAAGCTGACGACGAAGCAGGCACAATCACAGTTGACGGCAAGACTCTTAAGATTTACGCAATGGCTAACGCTGCAGAGCTCCCCTGGGGCGAAATCGGCGTTGACGTTGTTTTGGAATGTACAGGTTTTTACTGCTCAAAAGAAAAGAGCCAGGCTCATATCGATGCCGGTGCTAAAAA
>JAFXJO010000132.1 GCA_017532185.1 Clostridia bacterium
AATATCCTTTTCCCGATGAAAACATATCACCTGCAACCGCTTCAATCGGAGTTATAACGGAAGCGTCATATTCAAACGTCATTCCGAAGCCCATCATACCGTGATTGTTTCTGATATAAACGGGAATCTCAATCACCGAATCAACAATGCGCAGATAGTTTTTGCTGTAAATCTCCGCCGACTGATTATCAAGCGGATTTGAAATATTCACAAGTGCGTCAGTGCAGACAACGTTTTTAGCAGTTCCGTTTTCAAAACCTGCGTTTTGGCACAAAACAAAAACATTTTCGCAGGACTGAACGTATTCCGCCGCTTCAAACGTTATGTTAAGCAGAACGCCGTCTTTTGTTACGGGAGAGCCGTTCCATTCAATAACAACCTTGTCCGCCGTTTCGGCAACGGTTGCGTTGACCTTACCGCCGATAACCTCACCTGCGGAAGCAGATGAAAACGCAAGCTTTTTGCCATTATATTTCAGTTCAATAGAAAATGAGCTGAGACCGACACCGTTTTTGATATAAAGCGGAACAGATATAGCTTCACCTGCCTGAACTTCAACGTTGCCGCCCGAAATGACGGTTGAACTGTCAACCTCAGCGTTTGAGACGCTGATATCGAAGTTGTTACATTTGAAAACAACGTTATCAAAGTCTTCGTTAAACGTATCGGGCTGCAGATAAGAAACCTCAAACGAATAATCGCCCGACGCATTTTCGTTAACCATAAAATCAACGGTAAACAGTTCGCCGTCAGCCTTGACGTTATCTGTTGCAACGAATACAACCTTGAGGTATTCATACGCAGAACCTATGCTGTTTTCAAGAATACCTTCAGAGAGCAGTTCGCCTGCATTAACCGATACGGGAGTAAACGCCTCGGCATCGTAATCAACCGTTATCGCAAAACCCATAAAGCTTGCGTTGTTTTCGATTCTGAAAGGAACGGAGATTATTTCGCCTGCCGTTGCCGAAGCTGAATCAACAGTAACAACCGCATCGGGCTGCACGCTTTTGGCATTAACGGTTATCTGATAAGAAGCTGATTTTGTTACGCCGTTTTCCGTATAATTGACGGTTACGGTTTTTGTTCCTGCCGAATCAAGACTGCAGAGCACGTCAAAACCATCGGTAACCGTTTTTATGCTTGAATCATCATATACCGCCTTAAGGATAAGTCCGCTTGTATCAAGCGATTCTCCGACGGTATAAACCAGCTTATTCGGCAAAGCTTCAACCGAAACGGAAGTGAGGTTTCGGTTTTTCACGTTAACGATAAACGAAACGTATTTTTCGCCGTAATAAGCTTTAACAATCTTTTTGCCTGCAGTTGTGAATTCGGTTAACGAATACGTCATTCTGTCTGCGGTTATATCCCCTGCCGAACCGTTTGCGTAGGTTGCACGGGCAACCAGACCTGCGGCATCAAGGCTATCGCCGACGTAATATTCGGTTTTATTGGGTTTTGTTACTATCTTGAGACCCGTAACAGCCGATTCAACCCAACCTGCATACAGAGTATGGTTATTCGGCACGTTCACAACATCGTTTTCACCAACAGGATAAATGCAATCCGAATCGGAATACCAACCGAGAAACTCACTGCCTGCACGCACACACGAAGGCAGTTCACCGTAAGGAGTTCCGAAGGTAACGTTTTTTTGCGGCATATCCGCAGTTCCGCCGTTGCATTCAAACCGAACCGTATAAGTTTCAGCCTGCCACTTTGCATAAAGAGTGTGGTCAGCGGTTATCGAAACAACCGAATTCTCATCAATCGGATTCTCATAGGCTTCATCGGCAAACCAACCAAGGAAGCTGTAGCCTGCCCTTTCGGGAACGGGTAATTCTCCGTATGCCGTTCCGTAAGTAACGTTAACGGAATCAAGACCTCCGCAATCAAAGCTTACCTTATAAACGCCGGGAATCCAATGAGCATAAAGAACTGTATCCGCGGTTATAACGTCTGTTTCAAAATTCCATTTATTCTGCAAAGACGGCTCCTTATACCACTCTGCGGTATAACCCGTTTTGTAATCTTTTAACGGTGCATCAACAGGCATTCCGCCTTGAACCTTGTATCTGTTCAGTACGGTGCCGTCGGGATTGGAAAGAGTCAAAACTTGCTTGGGTGATTCGTATTCAACGATGAATGTTTTAGAATCTGCACTACCTTGGTTTTGGTTGTCATTCCATTCATTAGTTCTGTATATCTCCACAAAAGGTTCTACATAATTAGAGTTGTTAGGCTCACCTGCAGACCAATTGGAATATACAAATCGTTCTCCATTTACCCAATAAAAAATATCGGAATTTGGTTTTCTGAATCCTCCGATCCAAATTCTTGTATTACTTTCTCCGTTTTGACTAAACAGATCATTTACAAAACCTTCTTCGGAAACATCAGTAATCGAAACAAGATGGCCACCTTTCGTTCGTGCAAACGAATCAGCATCCTTCCAAGTTGTTTTTTGTCTGTATAAGTCATAACGGTTACCGTTATAATAACCGCTTGCAGTCGGTTTAAAGTTTTCAGGTTCAATCTCACAAATAAAGCCCGTATTCGCCAAACGATAATAACCCGTTTCTGTGCTCGCATTATATTCATCATTCCAACATCCCTTTGGTTTGGTTGATGAATAATTTGTTGAATATGCTTGACCATATGGAGTTAATTTTCCGTCGCTTGGCTCGCCCGAACCCCAGTTGGTATACTTAACAGGTTCTCCTGTTACCCATTCCCAAGTGCCGTCAAGATTTGAATCATAAAGCCCTATCCAATAAAGGGCTTTATTGGGCAATTCAAACAACTGATTGATTGCATCCTGTTCTGCTTTATCAGAAACTGTAACAAGATGTCCGCCCATATCCTCACAAAAAGCTTTTGCATCTGTCCAGGATAACGATTCGTTATAAAGCGAATAAATGTGACCGTTATAGGTCACAGTACGATAGGGAATAAAGAAAACTTCATATTCGCAAACAAAGCCTCTTTCTGCTGTGTTGGGTTTATTATCATTCCATTTTCCTAAATCAGAGATTATTTCAGCATGATCTTCTGCTCCTTCATAGTCATCAGGCTGATTGGCATTCCACGCGCTGAAGCTGAACGCTTCACCCGTAACCCATTCCCAGGTTCCTTCTGTTTTGCTGTCCGTAGCGCCAATCCAATATGCATAATTCTTACCTGAAACCAAAGATGTAACAACATCATTCTCTGCCTGTGAAGAAATCGTAACAAGATGTCCTCCGAGCATTTCGCAAATTAACTTTGCTTCTTCCCACGAACAATTAACATCAAATCTTCCGTAGGTATGTCCGTTATAAACCGTTGATGCAGGCATAGGATAATGCGTTGCAATGTCACTGTAAAAATAATCTATTGAATTTGCAACACAGTATTTATGTGCAAATGAACCTTTGTTGCAATAAATCGTAAGATTGGGCGAAGATGAAAACGCCGAATTATCTATCGTTACTGCCGCGCTCGGTATATTGATTTTCATAAGGCTTCCGCATTTGCCGAAAGCGTTTGAACCGATTGCTGTAACCGTTGAAGGAAGCTTCACTTCATAAAGAGCCGAGCAACCGCTGAAAGTGTTCGGCTTGATTGCCGTTACACCTTCGGGAATTTCCGCCGTAAAAAGAGTTCGGCAATTAAGGAACGCGCTTGTTCCGACAGCTTTGACCGAAGACGGAATATTAACGGTTATAAGCTCGGAACAGTTTGCAAAAGCATAGTCGCCGATTTGAGTGACGGTTGCAGGAACAGTATATTCCGTTACAATTTTTCCTTTAGGGAACAGAATAAGCTTTGTTTTATCCTTGCTGAACAAAACACCGTCAACATCCGTAAAATAAGCGTTAGCCGAATCAACGGTAATCCTTTCAAGAACCGCACATTCCAGAAAAGCAGAAGCATCAATTTTCCGAACGCCGGCGGGTATTGAAATTTGCTGAAGCTTGTTACAGCCTGAAAATGCCGTTTCGGATATTTCTTTAAGCGTTTCGGGAAGAGAAACGTCAAGAACGTTTCCGCAGTTGCGCAAACTGCCCATTCCGATTGTTGTTATACCCTCGCCGATTTTGACGTGCAGAATTTCGTCCCTGCGGTTATACCAGGGGGCTTTTTGGGCAGAAACGGCGGCATAGCTGCCCGTTGAACCGTTGCCGATTATTTCAAGGATTCCGTTTTCAAGGCTCCATTCAACGTTACTGCCTGCATTGCCGCCAACAAGAGCTGCATTCGAGCTTACGAAACCGCAAACCGCACCGCTGCCAACAATGCACAGCGCAAGAACAACACATATAAGTTGCTTTAAAAGTTTTTTCAAATAAAATCACAACCTATGGTTTAATAAAATGGATTTTGCCTGCGAGCCGCAATGGCTCGCAGGCTTTGAGATATTATAATGTTTCTTTACCAACAAGGTATCTTGATACCATTGATGCATCTCGGTTGTTAACAAAGCCGTCGCCGTTAACGTCAATTGCAACCATCTGGCAGAAATCTGCAGTTTCTTTATCAACAAGATATCTTGTTATCATCGCGGCATCTCGGTTATTAACGTAGCCGTCGCCGTTCATATCGCCCGTTACAACGATGCTGACTTCATCAAGCACCTTATCGCCGTTAACAAGTCTTATAACGGAGCCTGTGCCTACAAGAGCATCATCGGCAAGAGCGTTGCCGTTGATATCAACAATCTGAACGTCCTCTTCTTCATTCATAAATTCAGTTTTAAGAGCCGAAACTGTCCAAACAGAATTTGTTAAGCCTCTGAGAAGTGCATTTTCTTTATCAAGAGTGAGAGATGAAGAATAAGCAAGGCAAAGGGTTTCGGAAGGATTGGAAGCAACGTTGATAACGCATTCATCAATCATTCCCGTTGACTCGGTTTCAACAACGATGCTTGCAGTGCCTTCGCCGACTGCTGTCACAAAGCCGTCGTCGCTGACTGTTACAACCGTTTCATCGGTTGAATACCAGATGAGATTCGGGTTTGCGGTATCTTCGGGTGTGATTGTTGCTACAAGCTGGAAGGAGTTGCCCGCCATCATATTATATTTGTTATAATTGAGTGATACGGTGCAATATTCTTCTTCCTTAACATACTGTGCAGTTGCAATGATATCTTCCGTTACAAAGTCAAGACCTTCATAATCCCAACCGATAAATACATAGCCTTCTCTTTCGATTTCTTCAAATTCAAATGCGCTGGCGCACTGACCGTATTCAACCGTTTCTTCAAGAAGAACGTTGCCGTCATAGTCAACAAAGATAACCGCAAATTCATGAGCCTTATATTTGGGATAAAGAGTCATTGCTTCGCTGACGGGTGTTGTTTTGTGGTTGAAATATTTGGTGAAGTTGCTGTCGGTATAGAAGCCGAGGAAGTCATAGCCTTCATATGTATAATCAGCTTCGTCAACAACAAGATAATCGTTGACTTCGATAATATAATTGAGTGTTTCGGTGCCGAAATCGGAATAATCGGGAACGATGCTTACAAGGCACATTTCGGGAATGAGATACTTATAAACTGTTCCTGTTTCGCTTTCTCTTGTTTCGTCTTCAGCAGGTGCTTCGGTTGTCCAAGCGCCCCACTTTTTAAGGGTATATTCCTTAAGTCTGTATCTGAACATCATATAATCGGGCACAATCTCAACCTCTGTAAGGCTGTAATTAAACCACTTTTCACCGTTATAGTTATAATACTTGGTGGTTGTTCCGCTTACATAGCCTGCCGTGGGAAGCTTTGTTTCAAGAAGAAGCGTTTCAAGCTCACA
>JAFXJO010000133.1 GCA_017532185.1 Clostridia bacterium
ATATGGTTATCAAGCATAGCGGCAAGAAGGTTGTTTGCCGCACCGATTGCGTGGAAGTCACCTGTGAAATGGAGGTTGATATCTTCCATGGGAACAACCTGAGCATATCCGCCGCCTGCCGCGCCGCCCTTAACGCCGAAAACAGGACCGAGAGAAGGCTCGCGAAGAGCAACCATAACGTTTTTGCCGATTCTCTTGAGGCCGTCGGCAAGGCCGATTGTTGTTGTTGTTTTGCCCTCACCTGCAGGTGTGGGAGTGATAGCTGTTACAAGAACAAGCTTACCGTCTTTTTTGTCGCTTTCTTTGAGCAAAGAAAGGTCAACCTTTGCCTTATAATTACCGTACTGCTCAAGATATTTGCCGTCAATTCCGGCAACTTCTGCGATTTCGGTAATGGGTTTCATCTGAACGGACTGAGCGATTTCGATATCGGTCATCATAGTGTTCAACTTCCTTTCGTTTGTTTGATTTTTCAAGGAATACGGTTTGCCTTTAATCGCTTCGGTAAAGAAACAATTAAAGGCAGTCCTGTTGCATAAAACAGAACTGCCCAGACGGTCGACATAAAACAGATTTTTTGCTCCTTTGCAGTGCTCTGCTAAAAACCGTCAGTCACAAAAAACCTTTAAATTTATGAATGAATTTTACCATAATATATCCGTTTTGTCAAGCATATGCAAAAGCCATTTTTCGCGTTTTGTTATTATGAACAAAGCAAAACCGATGAAACAAAAGCGTTTTTTGCAAAACATAAAAATTACAAAACCAAACAAAATTTTATAATAAAGTATTGTTTTAAATAACATACTGTGTTATACTTATTTGTCGGAAATTATTATTACGGAGGTCTTATCAATGAATTATGATGTTGCCGTTATCGGCGCAGGCGTAATCGGCTCTCTCATAGCCCGTGAGCTCAGCCGCTATAACATTAAAGTTGCACTCGTTGAAAAATGCAACGATATGGCAATGGCTACCTCAAAAGCAAACAGCGCCATCGTTCATGCAGGTTTTGATGCAAAGCCCGGTTCGATGAAAGCAAAGATGAACGTTGCAGGCACAGCTCTTATGCCCGAGCTTTGCAAAACTCTCAGCGTTCCCTTCAAGCCTGTCGGCTCTCTTGTTGTTGCTTTTTCAGACGAAGAAATGGTTACTCTCAAAGAACTTCTTGAAAGAGGCATCGGCAACGGTGTTCCCGATCTTGAAATTTATGATGCCGCAAAGCTCCGCGAAAAAGAGCCTTTCATCAGCGAAGAAGCAAAAGGCGCTCTCTGGGCTCCCAGCGCAGGCATTGTTTGCCCTTATGAATTAACGATTGCCGCTGTTGAAAACGCAGTTGTTAACGGCGTTGAGTTTATCCGTAATTTCGAAGTTAAAAAGATTGATTTTGCAGACGGCGTATTCACTGTTTCAAACGGTGAAAGCAAAATCAACACAAAATACGTTGTTAACGCGGCAGGCGTTTTCTGCGATGAAATCGCAGCACTCATCGGTGACGATTCGATTCACACAATCCCCAGAAAGGGCGAATATATGCTCTGCGATAAATCAATCGGTCACCTTGCAAACCACACGATTTTCCAGTGCCCCTCAAAGATGGGCAAAGGCATTCTCGTCACTCCCACTGTTGACGGAAATCTTCTCATCGGTCCTAGCGCACTCGATATTGAAGATAAAACCGACGTAACCACAACCGCAGGCACTCTTGCAGACGTTCTCACCGCCGCAAAGCGCTCCGTTCCCTGCCTCACAACAAGAGAGGTTATCACCTCCTTCGCAGGTCTCAGAGCTCATTGCACACGCGATGATTTCATCATTGAACCCAGCGAAAAGAACTCTCAGTTCATCAACGTTGCAGGCATTGAATCCCCCGGTCTTTCATCAGCACCGGCAATCGGTCTTTACGTTAAGGATATGCTTATCAAAGAACTCGGCGCAGAAGAAAAGGCTGATTTCAAGGCAGAAAGAGAAGAGCCCGTTCGCTTCAGACATATGAGCAACGAAGAACGCAAGGCTCTTATCGAAAAGAATCCTGCTTACGGACGCATCATCTGCCGCTGCGAGACTATCACAGAGGGCGAAATTCTTGATGCAATCCACGCTCCTGCAGGTGCAAGAGACGTTGACGGCGTTAAGCGCAGAACAAGAGCCGGTATGGGACGCTGCCAGGGCGGCTTCTGCGGTTCAAAAGTTGTTGAGCTTCTTGCCAGAGAGCTCGGCGTTGAAATTAACGAAATAACAAAATGCGGCGGAAATTCAAAAATACTCTACGAGAGAACAAAGTGAGGCGGAGATTATGCTTAATTATGATATAGTTGTTATCGGCGGCGGACCCGCAGGTATGGCCGCAGCACTCAAAGCAAAAGAATGCGGCGTTGACAGTATTCTTATTCTCGAAAGAGCTGAAACTCTCGGCGGTATTCTTGAGCAGTGCATTCACACAGGCTTCGGTCTCCATTATTTCGGCGAAGAACTTTCAGGTCCCGAATACGCAGACAGATTTATCGAGCTTGTTAAAGAAAAAGAAATCGAATATAAAACCGATACAATGGCGCTTGAAATCACAGAAAACAACGTGGTTTATGCAGTCAACAAAACAGACGGTCTGCTTGAAATTCAGGCAAAAGCCGTTATTCTTGCAATGGGCTGCCGCGAAAGACCCAGAGGCGCACTCAACATCGCAGGCTCAAGAGCTTCAGGTGTTATGAGCGCAGGTACGGCACAGAAATACGTTAACATCGACGGCTATATGCCCGGCAAAAAGGTTGTTATTCTCGGCTCGGGCGATATAGGTCTTATTATGGCACGCCGTATGACTCTTGAAGGCGCAGAGGTTAAAGTCGTTTGCGAGCTTATGCCCTATTCAAGCGGTCTCACAAGAAACATCGTTCAGTGCCTTGACGATTTCAACATCCCCCTTCGTCTGAGCTGCACGGTTATCGGCATCCACGGCAAGGACAGAGTTGAAGGCGTTACAATCGCTAACGTTGACGAAAACCGCAGACCCATCCCCGGTACGGAAGAATATATCGAATGCGATACTCTTCTTCTCTCCGTAGGTCTTATTCCCGAAAACGAGCTCACAAGAGCAGTCGGTATTCAGCTTGACCCCGTAACAAGCGGTGCGGTTGTTGACGAAAACAGAGAAACCTCGCACAAGGGCGTTTTCGCCTGCGGCAACGTTCTTCACGTTCACGACCTTGTTGACTACGTTACTCTTGAAAGCCAGACAGCAGGTGAAGGCGCTGCAAAATACGTTCTTGGCGGCGGCGAAGAGCCTGAATACATAACCACAAAGGGCGTCAGCGGTGTTCGCTACATCGTTCCTCAGAAGGTTAATATCAAAAACGAAGGCGACGTTAAACTCTATTTCAGAGTAGGTCAGGTTTATAAAAACGCCAAAACCGTTGTTAAATACAACGGCGAAGAAATCATAAGCAAAAAGAGACCCCGTCTTGCACCCGGTGAAATGGAAAGCGTTATCATCAAGAATGATATGCTCAAAAAGTTCGCTGAGGGCGGCGTGATTGAAATTTCGGTGGAGGAGTGATTAAGATGCAGAAAAACATTATTTGCGTAGCTTGCCCTATGGGCTGTGGCGTTACCGTTGAACTTGACGACAACGGCGCTATCCTCTCCGTTACAGGCAACACCTGCAAAAGAGGCGATGCCTATGCCAGAACCGAAATCACCAACCCTGTAAGAAGTCTTGCAACAACCGTTAAGGTTGAGGGCGGCATTTTTAACGTTGTTCCCTGCAAATCCGCAGGCGCACTTCCCAAAGATAAGATTTTTGAATGCATGGAAGTTATCAACAATACATCTGCCAAAGCTCCCGTTAAGCTTGGCGACGTTCTTGTTGCCGATATTCTCGGCACAGGCATTGACATTGTTGCCACCAACCATTGCCCCATCAAATAATTTCAGCGGCGGAGCCATTGGCTTCGCCGTTTTTTATGTGTAAAAAATGCTGAAAAATATTCCCTTTTTTCTGCATAATTTTTTCAAAAAAGTTCAATTTGGGTCTTTTAATATTGAAAATAATATGTTATAATGTATCGAATATAATAAGGTTAGTGCGGTCTTGACTGCAAAACTGCAAAATTCAACAAAAATTCAGTTTTCAGAGGTCGCATATATATGCACTTCAACATTGACCTTTCGTTTGGTTTTGTGTATAATTATTCATATAAGTTGCATATTCGGAGGTTTTTATGAACAACAAGCACTTACTCAAGCTCATGGACCTGAGCACAGAAGAAATCAATGAGATTCTCAATCTCGCAGACCAGCTCAAATACGAAAAGAAAAACGGAATTGAGCATCACCTTCTCAAGGGCAAAACTCTCGGTATGATTTTCGCAAAATCATCAACAAGAACAAGAGTTTCTTTTGAGGTTGGTATGTATGACCTCGGCGGTCAGGCTCTTTTCCTGAGTTCTCACGATATTCAGCTCGGCAGAGGCGAACCCGTTAACGACACCGCAAGAGTTCTTTCGGGTTACCTTGACGGCATTATGATAAGAACCTTCGCTCAAAGCGACGTTGAAACGCTCGCAGAGTTCGGCTCAATCCCCATCATCAACGGTCTCACAGACTATTGCCATCCCTGCCAGGTGCTTGCAGACCTTATGACAATCCGTGAATTCAGGGGTTCAATCAAAGGTAACAAGCTCTGCTACATCGGCGACGGCAACAATATGGCTAACTCCCTTATCGTTGGCGGTATCAAAATGGGTATGAGCGTCAGCATCGGCTGCCCCGACGGCTATAAGCCCGACGCAGAGATTATGAAGTGGGCAAGCGAAAACGGCGATTTCACCTGCACAAGCGACATTCTTGAGGCCGCAAAGGATGCAGACGTTCTTTATACCGACGTTTGGGCATCAATGGGTCAGGAAGCTGAAGCTGAAGAACGCAAAAAGATATTCACAGGTTACCAGATAAACGACAGCGTTATGGCTGTTGCAAAGAGCGACGCTATGGTTCTCCATTGTTTGCCTGCTCACCGTGAAGAAGAAATCACCGCAAAGGTTTTTGAAGCTCACGCAAAAGAAATCTTTGAAGAAGCAGAAAACAGACTCCACGCTCAGAAAGCCGTTCTCGTTAAGCTTCTCAAAGACTGATTCAGTTAATAATTTCAAGATTTTTAATATATAGGGAGGATTCGCAATGCCAATCAGCAAAGACATTAAAAAAGTAATGGTTATCGGCTCAGGCCCCATTGTTATCGGTCAGGCTGCAGAGTTTGACTATGCAGGCACTCAGGCTTGCCGCGTTCTTAAAGACGCAGGTCTTGACGTTGTTCTTGTTAACTCAAACCCCGCAACAATTATGACAGATAAGGCTCTCGCAGACGAAATCTATCTTGAGCCCCTTACCGCCGAAACCGTTAAAAGAATTATCGAAAAGGAACGTCCCGACAGCCTGCTTGCAGGTCTTGGCGGTCAGACAGGTCTTACAATCGCTATGCAGCTGAGCAAAGACGGCTATCTTGATAGGATGGGCGTTAAGCTTCTCGGCACAAATGCAGAAGCTATTGACAAGGCTGAAGACAGAAAGATGTTCCGCGACACAATGACCTCCATCAATCAGCCTGTTATTCCTTCCGAAATCGCAAACGATGTTGAAACAGCCGTTGAAATCGCAAACAAAATCGGATATCCCATCATCATTCGTCCCGCATTCACTCTCGGCGGCGGCGGCGGCGGTGTTGCAGAAAACGAAGAAGAACTTCGCGTTATCGCAAAAACAGGTCTTGACCTTTCCCCCATCACACAGGTTCTTGTTGAAAAATATATTTTCGGCTGGAAAGAAATTGAATTTGAAACAATGCGCGACTCAGCAGGCAACTGCATCGCAGTCTGCAGCATGGAAAACTTTGACCCCGTTGGCATTCACACGGGCGACAGCATCGTTGCAGCTCCTGCACTCAGCCTTACCGACGAAGAATATGCAATGCTTCGCCAGGCTTCGCTCGACATTGTTGACGCTCTCGGTATCATCGGCGGATGTAACTGCCAGTTTGCTCTTAACCCTCACAGCATGGACTATGCCGTTATTGAGGTAAACCCCAGAGTTTCACGTTCATCTGCTCTTGCTAGTAAGGCAACAGGTTACCCCATTGCAAAGGTTACCGCTATGCTTGCTCTCGGTATGACTCTTGACGAAATCAAGAACGATGAAACAGGTCTCAACTGCGCAAAGTTTGAGCCTGACGTTAAATATATCGTTGTTAAGCTTCCCAAATGGCCTTTCGATAAATTTGTTAACGCCAGCCGCAAACTCGGCACTCAGATGAAGGCAACGGGCGAAGTTATGTCCATCGGTCCCACATTTGAGATGGCTATTATGAAGGCTGTAAGGGGCGCTGAAATTTCACTTGACACTCTTAATGCAGAACCCAAAACAAACGCTCCCCTTGAAGAAAGAATGAGAGAAACCGACGATATGCGTCTGTTCTCTGTTTTCGAAGCAATCAAGGGCGGTATGCCGATTGAAAAGGTTCACGAAATCACAAAGATTACAGAGTGGTTCCTTGAAAAGCTCAAGAATCTTGCCGATTTTGAAAAATCAATCGAAGGCGGCAATCTCACAGAAGAAAAATATTATCAGGGTAAGGATTACGGCTACACAGATGCAGCCCTCAAGCGTCTTTCAGGCGTTAAGGAACTTCCTGCACACAGAGAAGCTGTTTATAAGATTGTTGATACCTGCACAAACAACTTCAACACAGCCGCACCTTATTTCTATTCAACATACGGCATCGACTGCGAAGCAAGACCTCTCATTGACGAAAAGAAAGAAAAGATTATCGTTCTCGGTTCAGGTCCCATCAGAATCGGTCAGGGTATCGAGTTTGACTATTCATCCGTTCACTGCGTATGGACTCTTAAAGAACTCGGCTACGAGGTTGCTATCATCAATAACAACCCCGAAACAGTTTCAACAGACTATGACACTGCTGACAGACTCTATTTTGAACCTCTCACTCCCGAAGACGTTATGAACATCATCAAGGTTGAAAAACCCATCGGCGTTGTTGTTGCTTTCGGCGGCCAGACCGCTATCAAGCTCACCAAGTTCCTTGATGAAAACGGCATCAAAATTCTCGGCACATCCGCTGACGGTATCGACACCGCAGAGGACAGAGAAAGATTTGATGCTCTTCTTGAGCAGTTCAACATTCTCAGACCCAAGGGAATGGGCGTTATGACAAAGCAGGAGGCTCTCAACGCCGCCGCTGAGCTCGGTTACCCCGTTCTTCTCAGACCCTCATACGTTATCGGCGGTCAGAATATGACCATTGCTTACAGCGACGATGACGTTGAGAGATATATGAACATTATTCTCTCGGGCGAAATTGAAAATCCCGTTCTCGTTGATAAATATATGATGGGAACAGAGCTTGAGGTTGACGTTATTTCTGACGGCACCGATGTCTTATCCCCGGAATTATGGAACACGTTGAGCGTGCAGGTGTTCACAGCGGTGACTCTATCGCAGTTTATCCGCCCTATAACCTCAACGATAAGATGCGCAAGACC
>JAFXJO010000134.1 GCA_017532185.1 Clostridia bacterium
GATAACGTGGTCGTATGAGAGAACAAGCTCTTCAAGCTCGTCAACAACCTCTTTTTCGGGCGGCTCGCCGAGAAGGGGGCCGAGGGTATCTTTGATAATTCCGATGCCTGCATAAAGAACAACGCACGCAACAATGATACCCATAACTGCATCAACGGGTTTATCTGTGAATTTTGAAGCAACAAGCGCAATCAGAGAGCAGGTTGTGGCGGCAATATCTCCGATGCTGTCTGCAACAACCGCATCAACCGAAACGGAGTTGATTTTTTTGCCGATTGTTCTGTTGAAAAGTGCAAGCCAGATTTTTGCAACAATCGAAAAAACAAGAACGATAACGGCGGGAAGGCTGAAGATAACCTGTTCGGGGTTTGAAAATTTATCGATTGAAGATTTGATAAGCTCGATGCCCATTGTGATAATAACAAAAGCAAGAGTGAGCGCAGAGAGATATTCGATTCTGCCGTGACCGAAGGGATGGTCCTTGTCTGCAGGCTTACCTGAGATTTTAAAGCCTACGAGGTTGATGATTGATGAAACGGCGTCAAAGATATTGTTTGCGCCGTCGGCAATAATCGAAACGCTCTTTGTGATTGCGCCGAAAATCATCTTGAATACTGAAAGAATAACGTTGAGCACAATGCCCACAACTCCGCTGAGTACGCCGAATTTCATTCTGCCCTTTTCGTTTTTCGGGTCTGCATCCTTAATAAAAAGTCTTATCAATAAGTTTGTCACTTTTAATTCTCCTTATTTATATGAACGTCAAGCTGGCTGTAAGGAATTTCAATTCCGTTCTTATCAAAAGCAAGCTTAACCTGCTCCTGCATATAATAGAAAACGTTCCAGTAATCCTCACTGCTGCACCAGATAAGGCAGGCAAAGTTGATTGAACTCGGACCGTGTTCCTTGACTGCGATAATCGGTTCGGGGTCGTTGAAAATCAGTTTGTTTGCCTTAACGGTTTCAAGGATTGCTGAGCGAACTTTCTCGATATCCTGGTCATAAGCAACCGAATAAACAAGGTCGAGCCTGCGTCTGTTATTGGCGTTATAATTGATGATATTGCTTGATGTGATTGTGGAATTAGGGATAATAACCTGCTTGTTATCAACGGTTATAAGCACCGTATACATCAGTTTGATTTCGTGAACCTTGCCGCTGACTGTGCCGAGCTCCACGTAATCACCGCTTTTGAAAGGATGGTTAATCAATATCTGCACGCCGCTTGCAAGCTGGCCGACGCTTGATTGCAAACCGATACCTGCCGTGATACCTGCGGCGCCGATAGCCGCAAGGAAAGAGCTGACGTTGATTCCGAGAGTTGAAATTGCAGAAAGAATAAATGCAAATTTCAGAATAAGAGTTATGCAGGTTCTTATAAACGAATGAACCGAAGGGTCAACGCCCTTTGCTTTAAGTCCTTTAATAACGAGCCTGCCTATAAGGTTTGAAACGGCAAAGCCGATAATCAGAATAAGAATTGCGGAAACAATGAGAGGTATTTTTGAAATAAGCAGAGCAATAATGCCGTTATAATTCCGCTGTTCAATAAGCTGAGCAAGGTCAAGACTGTAATGCTGCATATAATCTTCCTCCTATGATATTTTACTTGAAATATTTTACACGCAAATCAAATAAATATCAATAGCCTTTCAAAAAAGAACGTGCAAAAAATTTCGGATTTTTATTGACAAACAGGGCAGAAAGTTTTATAATAGCACAGATGGTTTATAGGGGGTGTTATGCCCTTTTGAACTTCAAATTGCCGGCGTGGCGAAATCGGCAGACGCAAGGGACTTAAAATCCCTCGGTGGCAACACCGTACCGGTTCAAGTCCGGTCGCCGGCACCAGAATGCCTTTGCTTGCGCGATCAGGGGCATTAATTAATGAATAATGAATAGTTTGGATGCTTAAACATACTTTTTGGATGCAAGAGCCGATTGTAGTATGTTAATTCCGAAATTATTCATTGTTCATTTTTTTTGCCTTTCGAGGTGTGATTGCTGTTTCGGATAATCTCCGCGCGTATTCAGCGGGTTTTTGTTTTCTGAACAGCATCTTTGCTTGACAAACCAATACATTTTATCATATAATTGTACGGAACATTAATTTACAACTCCGAAAAGTGAGGAGGATTTTATGGAAAACAAAAAGATTATCGTTGCGGGTCTCGGTCACGGCGGTATTTCCGCGGCGGCTCTTCTTGCGGCAGAGGGCTTTGACGTTACCGTTTACGAAATGAAAAAAGAGGGCACTCTCGGCTATGACTGGACCGATATTTTTGCTCCCAAGGCTCTCGAAATTGCAGGCATTCCCATGCCGCCTGAAGATAAATTTGAATATAAAGAAGATATGACTTTCTTTGCGCCCACTTGCAAAAAAGGTCTGCGTCAGCACGTTCCGCAGGAACAGCTTGAAATCAAGATGGAGCGCAGAGATATTTATGAGCATCTCATCAACCACGCTCTCTCAAAGGGCGTTAAGATTGAATATGAATGCGAGGTTCTCGGTCCCATTATGCTCGGCAGCAGAGTTGCAGGCATCAGAACCGCAAAGGGAGATATTTACGGCGACCTGATTATTGACGCTTGCGGAATGAATTCGCCCGTGAGAAGCAATCTGCCCGAATATCTCGGCATTGAAAAAGACGCAGGCAGAGATGATAAAATCAGCATTTTCAGAGCTTTCTATAACAAAGCGAGCGAAGAAGACGTTGAAGCCAAGTTCAGAGTTATGCTTTTTGCAGGCGGAAAAAAAGGCATCTGCTGGGTTGCATCGGAAGAAGAATATACAGATTTGCTTATCGGCAGATTTGACGATTCTTTAAACGAAGATCTCGAAGAATTTACGGATTACATCCGTTCTTTCAATCCCAGACTCGGAACAGAAATCGTTCGCGGCGGTCAGTTTGTTGAAATACCCGTTCGTCAGCCGCTTTCGGTTATGGTCAGCGACGGCTATGCGGCTATCGGCGACAGTGCGTTTATGACAGTTCCGCTTATCGGTTCGGGAATTGCAAACGCTCTCAAAGCATCAAGAATGCTTGCAGACGCGGTTATTGCCGATAAAAATATGGAATTCACAGGCAAAACGCTCTGGAAATATCAGACCGAATACTATAAAAAGATTGGTGCAGGTCTTGCGCCTCTCGCTTGCGGCAGACGCGTGCTTCTGACTCTCACGCCCGATGAAATCGATTATTGCTTCAGCAGCGGTATGATTACCGAAAGCGATATCACGATGGGTGCGGATTTTGATAACATGAGCAAGCTTATTGACGGCGATGCAAAGGATTTGGTTAACAAAATCAAAAATCTTTGCAAAGACCCCGAGCTTCTCAAAAAGCTTCTGCCCTGCGCCGCGCAGATTGGCAAGGTTGTTGCAACCTGCGCATTGATGCCCAAGAAATATAACAAAGACAGGGTTCTTGCCTGGGCAAAGGTTTATAACTATTCATTTAAATAAGAAAAAGAAAAAGCCACCGTTTTCACGGTGGCTCTTTTGTTATATAACTCTGAACGTTTTAACTTCAAAGGGCTTGATTGTGAATTCGAATCCGCTTGCATCGCAGGCGATTTCGTTTTTATTTTCCTCAATCATATTGCATTCGATAACCTTGTCGAATGCAAAGCCGAGGTCGATTCTGCACTTGCCTCTGTTCTGTTCTTCTTCAACAACGCGGATGATATATCCGTTGCCGTCCTGTGCCTTTTTGATTGCGTCGATGATAACGTTTTTCTTATCGGTCTTTGCAATGCTGAAGCCGTCTGCGAGCTTGCCTTCAACCGCCTGTGCGTTATATTTTGCAACAGGGTCAATGTTGAATGCGAGCGATTTCTGAACGGTTTCGTATCTCCAGTCGTTCTGATGGGGATAGAAAGCATATCTGAACGTATTGATGCCGTGGTCGCCTGTTCTGTCGGGGCAGGTGGGTGCACGCATAAGAGTTATGCGCATATGGCTGCCGTGGATATCATAGCCGTATTTGCAATCGTTGATGATGCTGCAGCCGTAACCGCCTTCGGAAAGGTCAGCCCATTTATGGGCGGCAACCTCATATCTTGTGAGGTCAAAGAGGGTGTTCCAATGTGTGGGTCTCTTTGCCGCACCGTGAGCGATGTCATAGGTAGCGTCCGTATCCTTAACCGCAACGTCGAAGCCTGCCTTGAGCACCTTATCGCTCTCGTGCCAGTCAACGGTTGTGTCAAAGATAACGCTTTCGCCGTTCTGGGTGAGAATAATATCCTGCGTGATGAGCGACTTATGGAAGCGGCGCTTGATTCTGATAACGCCTCTTACTGCGTTGCTCTCAACAACCTCGATGCTCTCTGCATCGGTGAGCTCCCACATCTTTTTCTGATAGTTCAGCTCAAGGTTCCAAGCGGTTTCGTGAATGCACTTATCAAGCGAAACCGTGAGGATGTTGCCCTTGCCTTCAAGAGCTTCACGCTCGTTGATTTTATCGTAAATGCTTGTGATAACGCCGTTTTCATCGAGTTCAACGCGGAGAACGGCATTCTCGATATATGTTGTTTCAGCCTCAACGGGAGCAAAGGGAGTTTCGCCCTCTTTGAGATAAAATACCTTGCAGCTCAGGGGTTCAAGTATGTCGGGCAGGAAAACAAACTTGCCGTCGATATAAGCGCAGGGGAGCGAAAGACCGTCTGCGGCGGTGATATACATACCCTCGGGAACACCTTCAACGGTAACAGGCTCGTAGCTTTCGCAGGCAGCCATATTCCATACTGTTACGGTGTTTGCATCGGCAGAAACAGCGGAGTTGACAGCATTCAGAACGTCAGCCTTGACTGCGTTGCCGATTTCGTTCATTATCGCATAATCTCTGCGTGCATCTTCAAATACCTCGTGGTAAGAGCCCGGCAGAATATCGTGGAACTGGTTGGTCATAAGAATGCGCCAAGCCTTTTCAAGTTCCTCTTTGGGGTAGGGTTTGCCGAGATGCTTTTCTGCAAAAACAGAGAGCATTTCGTTTCTTGTGAGCAGGTATTCGCCCTTGCGGTTGTTCTTTTTAACAAATGCCTGGCTTGTGAATGTGCCTCTGTGGTTTTCATAAACAAGCTCGCCGTTCCATACGGGAAGCTCTTTTTCGTGCGGAACAAGGGTTTCAAAGAAATCGTCAACGTGGCCGATTTCTGCCTTGGGCAGACCGGGGAAGTTCTGCAGGCGTCTGCCTCTTTCAAGCATATTTCTTGTGGGACCGCCGCCGCCGTCACCGTAGCCGTACATACCCATTGCGGTGTTGAGTTCGCTCTTGTTGTTGCATTCTTCATCGAACGTCATCAGCTCGTCAACTCTGAAATGGCAGTTATATGCAGGGCGCATAAGGTGAGCAAAAACTCTGTCGCCGTTGTTGCCTTCCCACATAAACATAGAATAGGGGAACTTGGTTGTGTCGTTATATGAAAGCTTTGAGGTGATGAAGTTGGTCATACCGCAGCCTTTGATAATCTGGGGAAGTGCCCATGTGAAGCCGAAGCAGTCGGGCAGCCAGTATGTTTTTGAAACCTTGCTGAATTCTTTCTTGAAGAACTCCGTGCCGTAAAGTACCTGTCTGATAAGCGCTTCGCCCGAAGCAATGTTTGTATCCGCCTCAACCCAGACGTTGCCGCAGATATCCCACTGACCTGCCTTGACCTTTTCTTTGATTTTTTCAAAGATTTCGGGGTAGTGGTCATTCATCATCTGATAAAGAACAGCCTCGCTCTGACCGAAGGTCATTTCGGGATACCGGTCCATAAGAGTCGTGACGTTTGTGAATGTTCTTGCGCTCTTGCGGATGCTTTCCTGAATTCTCCAGAGCCATGCAACGTCGATATGGCTGTGACCTGTGAGAATAACTCTGCTCTGTGCGCTCCATTCGATTTCGCTGATTTTCTTGAGGTAATATGCTCTTGCTTCCTTGACTGATTTGCGTACCTGTTCGGGTTCAAAATCGTAGTCAACCATATGCATACTGTCATCAACGGCGGCATAAACTTTTGCCTTGATATGCTCGTCCTTGATGAAATCAAGAGCGTCAAAAGCAACCGTCAGGTCAAGAAAATAGCCTTCTGTATCTTCGTCAACAACGCAGATATATGTGTTGCCGAAAAGGCATTCCTGATATTTTGCGCCGTCCATAGCTTCGTCGCAGAATTCCATTGAGTCAACCGTTGCCTCAATTTCAAATGTCAGAACTTCGCCTGCCTTGTGAACACCAAGCTCAACGTCGGTTCTGTCGGGAAGAGATTCTCTGAAAGTGCAGCCGCCAACGTATTTGCCGTTGCATTTAACAAGCGCTTCACCGCCGACGGGAAGCACGGCTCTGATTTTGCAGCCGTCCATTTCGGCAGGGATTGTTACGCTTGCCTTGAAAAAGTGAGCTGAATCATAAGCGGCATACCATCTGTCGCCGCATTTTATCTCACTCTTGAAATCTTCCGTTTCATAGTGAGTTTCGCAAAACATTCCTCTTGTGTATTCCCAAACGGGAATATCGGTTTTGGCAAGGAAGAAATGCTTTTTTAACTGTTTGTGCATATCCTTGAGGATACCGATTTTTAAAGTGCGCATATGAACACTCCTTTCAATTTTTTTATGATAACATTATATTTTTTATAAATCAATACGGATTATAAAAATAATACCGTATCAGCAAAAAAAACCGCAGACTCCGAAGAATCTGCGGTAAATATATGTTTGATTATTTTGTGGGAAGACCTTCCTTGTCATATATGCAAGCGGTTTCAATCATAATCTCAATGCCTGCGCCGATAGCATCTTCAACAAGCATATCAACGTCGTCAAGTCTTGTGTGATAATAACGGGGAGGAGTGGGGTCCATAGCGGCAAAGCCTGTTGATTTGATGCCTCTTTCTGTGAATGCAGCCGCATCGGAAGCGCCGATATAAACCGATTCAAACTTAAGGTCAAAGCCGCAGTTTTTACCTGCATTCTGAACAAGGTGCTTAACGCCCCAGTCATGCTTAACGGTGCCACTCATATCTCTGTCGTAAACAGCCATTGTTTCAAGGTCGCGGAACGTGTCGCAGGCAACAACAACAGTCTCGATATCCTTAAGCTCTTTTTCGTGTGCCTTGGCATAAGCCTTTGCGCCTCTGAGACCTGCTTCTTCGGAGCCTGAGCAGATAACAACGAGGTCGGTGTTTTCGAATCTTGTGTCGGTTTCAGCCATAGCCTTTGCAACGCTCATTGCAACGTAGCAGCCTGTGAGGTTATCGTTTGCGCCGGGAACGCTCTTGAAGGGATTCTGGAAAGCAAGGAAACCGAGCTGGAAAGGAATAAATACGCAACCGACGATGAAGCCGATGAGATTAAGTGTGCGTGCTTCGGGGAATGCGATTGCGAGAATTGCAACGATGAGGTCGGCAACAAGACCGACTACCGCAGGAATAAGAACGAGCTTCATGCCGACGCCGCCGAGAAGATAGTTGAGAGTCCATTCATACTGGCTGTCTGCGTGACCGACGATGATGATGCGTTTTTTTGTTTCGCCCGAAGCTTTTCTTGTGGCAATCATATTGTGGCTGGGATGACCTTTGAAAAGAGGGTCGATGAACTGCTTATACATAAGGAATTCAAGGAGAAGCGGAATGAAACCGAGAATAACGAGAATCAGAGCGATAACGGGGTTAACGAATTTGTTGACAAATACGCTTGCAACTGCACAGGCAACGGTGAAGGGGATAAATCCCATAAATGCCTGGCGGTGAACCTTGAATTCTTCAATCTTAACGTCATCGCAATATTTTTTCATTTCTTTTGCCATCAGTTCCTGAGCCTTGAGTTCTTCGGGTGAACCGGGCTGACGGGGACCGATTTCGTTGCAGATGCGGGTGATACCCTTGACGCTGAATTTTGAAAGCTTTTTAATATCAAAATCCTTGCTGTATTCGAGTGCTGTTTTCATTTGAATTCCTCCTGAATTGATTTATAAACTGTAAACACCTGATTGCAAAACGGCATATTCGGTGTTCTTTACCCTGAAATATTTTAAGACGGGTTCATTGAAGAGGCAATAATCCGCAACCTGATAATTCTTCAGATCGATGGTTCTGATTTTATAAGAATAAGCGTTGCTGATGAAAAGCTTGTTATCATAAATCGCAACAGCCGCAGGATGGCAGAAGGTTTTGTCTTTAACGCTGCCAACGCGGAATTCGATGCGGTTATGCTTAACGGAATAATTGATTATTGCGTTTGATTCGGGCACAACAAACCAGAGGTCGGCACCGTTAACGGCAGGTGAGCAGGCAGGATTTTCAAAGTATTCAACCGTTGATTCCGATATAACTTCGCCTGCAGCGCCCAAAACAATAAGCTTGCCGTCGGGATAAGAAACCGCCCTTGTGCCGGCTGAAAGATTAACAACGTCGCAGGTAACAAAGTTGCCCAGAATTCTCGCAACGTCAAAAATGCATTCGCCGAATTTTAATCTTATATATGTAGGTACGGAAATTCTGTCAAAAACGTCGATTTCCTGATTATAGCAATAAAACGCAATCGCTTCGTTACCGTTTTTGAGCTTTTCTTTGCAGGCATATGCAAAGCCGCGTTCAACGGGAAAAATATCAAGAAGGTCTGCGTTGAAAAGTTTTTGCACGTTAATTTGCCTCCGGAAAAATAATAAAAAAATCCCCGCCAAGCCGTATGCAGCCGATTGTAACCTGCTCTTTAGCAGGTGGGTGCGTCCCGACAGTCTCTCGCTCCCTTCGTCCGTCAAAAGACGGGAGGTCTGCAATCCTCATCATCGGAGAAAAAGCTCCCTATTATTACGTGTTGGGTTACATATAGACTGCATTTTGTCGCACAAGGCAGGGTTATATTTTTTTAGTGAAAAGTTAAGAGTGAATAGTGAAGAGTTAAGGAAGGGATGCGCCCTTGCCCGATTATTATGTCACTGTAAATCTTTATTCTGCTTCTTCTTCAAAGTCAAACATTTCGGCAAGTCTTTCTTCAAAAGCTGCGCCTACTTCGTTGAATTCTTCGTCATCTTCAATGGGGCAGAGATAGGTTTCGCCCTTATCTTCCTGCACTTTGAGAATAATCAGTTCATTATCTTCTTCGGTTATCTTATCGGGGTTTTCGGGCAGGGGAAGCAGAGCAACGTATTTGCCGCTGTCTGTTTCAATTCTGTCAAGCTCCTCAAAGATATGTTCTTTGCCTTCTTCGTCAACGATGCTGACGATATCGGGAGTATATTCTTCCATAATTATTTTACTTCCTTTCAATATCATACCTCTACTATTTTAACCCGAAATTTATTGTTAGTCAATAGAAAATATGCAGATATCGCAGAAATTCACTATTTGTTTAAAATGGATAAAAGTTATAAACAATTTTGTGAAAAACTATTGACAAAGACTATAAAATGTGGTAATTTATAGTTGAGGAAAGGAAATGAAGCAATTCCTCACATTGAAATCCGAGTCAATAAAGGCTGTGAAAAAAGACAGTTAAAATCTTGAAGTAAAGCCGTTAAAATCCAAATCTCGGGTGAATGTGAAAGCTTCATCGCAAACCCTCTTGACCATATATCATCAGCCAAAGGTCAAATAATTGTCAAAGAGAATAAAGAAAGGCGGCGATTCCGATGTACTCGGCAGTTTCATCGCTCACAGCCGCAAAAACCGAATCCTGATTTGGCGGATTTAAAGGTGAACTCAGATTAACGTCAACTGTAATGATCCTGTTAAACCGCAATCTTAACAGATTTGAATGTTTTATGATTCGGCAAAGCGGTTGTGGGCAAAAGGATTACAATTGAATATAATATAAAATCTGACCGTGTTAATAAACACAGTCTTTTTGCGTTTTGCAGGCAACTGCCGCTTCTGACTGTCTCGGCGAAGCGGAATTAATCAGGTGCGGACAGAGTCCGCCCTTAACTTTCGCTATTCATTCTTTATAATTATTTAATTTATATATTGAAATATATTTCAATATGTGATATACTAAACCGTTATTGAAAGGAATGATAGCCTGTGAAACGAAAGAAGTGGGTTGTTGCCGGGTGCAACAAGGATTTTGCCGCGCAGATTGCCGATGAGCTCTGCGTTGATCCTTTTGCGGCTCTGCTTGTAACATCCCGAGGCTTTGATAATATTGATGATATTGATGCTTTTTTTGATGAGGATGCTCCGTTTGCTCTCGACCCTATGTCTATCAAGGATATGGATAAAGCGGCTGAGCGCATCAACAGAGCGATTGACGGTTACGAAATGATCTGCGTTTTCGGCGATTACGATGCAGACGGCGTAACGGCAACCGCATTGCTTTATTCTTATCTTGAAGCAAGAGAAGCCAACGTAATGTATTATATCCCCGACAGAATAAAAGAGGGTTACGGCCTCAACGTCAGTGCAATCGAAGAGCTTGCCGACAGGGGAGTTAAGCTGATTGTAACGGTTGATAACGGCGTTTCGGCAATAGAAGAAGCCAAAAGAGCCAAAGAGCTCGGCATTTCTCTGATTGTTACCGATCACCATAAGGTGGGCGAAATTCTGCCCGATGCCGAAGCTGTTGTTGACCCTCACAGAGAGGATTGCCCCAGCACTTTCAAAGAAATGAGTGGTGTTGGCGTTGCATTCAAGCTCGTCTGTGCGCTTGAGGGCGGTGCAGACGATATGCTTATTGAAGAATACGGTGATCTCGTTGCCTTGGGTACTATCGGAGACGTTGTTACCCTTACGGGTGAAAACCGAATTATGGTGCGCAGAGGTCTGCGACTTATAAATAATGATCCCAGACCCGGTATTGCAGCTCTTATGGATGCCGCAGGCGTAAGCGATAAGGCGTTCAACGCGGCTTCCGCGGCGTTTACGGTTTGTCCCAGAATCAATGCGGCAGGCAGAATGGGTTCGGCGCAGAAGGCTCTTGAGCTTCTTCTCTGTTTTGATGAAAACGAAGCTGCAGAACTTGCCGCTGAAATAAATTCGATGAACGCACAGCGCCAGAAAACCGAAACGGATATTTTTGCGGGCGCGGCTGAGATGCTTGCCACAACCGAAATTGCAAACGATAAAATTATCGTTGTTGACGGTGAGGGCTGGCATCAGGGCGTTATAGGTATTGTTGCCGCAAGGATAACCGAAAGATTCGGCAGACCTTGCATCGTTATTTCGCGTGACGGCGAAACGGCAAAGGGCTCCTGCAGAAGCGTTGAGGGCTTCTCGATTTATGATGCCATCGAGGCGGTTTCCGATTGTCTTGAGCATTTCGGCGGTCACACTCTTGCCGCAGGCATCGGTATCCGTTCTTCGAGAATTCCCGAATTCAGAAAACGCATCAACGAATATGCCGCCGATATCGAAATGCCGTTTGCCTTGCAAAAAATTGATTGCAGGCTTCAGCTTTCATCGATAAATCTTGATTTGCTCGGCTCCGTTGCCGCGCTTGAACCTTTCGGCTCGGGTAATCAGCAACCGAGTTTCGGCATTTTCGGTGTAAGAATTGACGATTATTCCGCAATTTCCGAGGGCAAGCACGTGCGAATGACTGTTTCCAAAAACGGTTCAAGAGCAGGCGTTGTGTTTTTCGGTATGCCCGAAAAGCGTTTTCCGTTTGATAAGGGCGATATTGTTGACCTTGCGGTAAATCTTGATAAAAACTTTTTCAACGGCGAAACAAGAGTTTCGGTTATTGTCAGAGGTATCAGACCTTCGCAGACCGATGAAGAAAAGGTTCTTGCCGCAATCAGTCTTTATGATAAATTTGCAAGAGGCGAAAAGCTTACCGCCGCGCAGGCGCAGACGCTTCTGCCCTCACGCGAGCTTGAGGTTGCGGTTTTTAAAAGCTTAAAAGCAAAGCCTCTTAAAGATAATTACGCAGAGATGCTCTGTGTTCGTCTGGGCGATGACGGCTCAAAGCTTGCTTCGGTTATGACTGTTATTGAAGTTATGCTTGAAATGGGCATTCTTGCCGCCGATGAAGAAAACAGAATTTATGTGCCTGCGAATCCGCCAAAGGTTAACCTTGAGGATTCTGCGATTATGAAAAAAATAAAAAGTTATATCTGATGCTTGTTAGGTGATTTTATGAACGATCTCAACACAACGGTAAAAGTATACGATTCTCCCGAAGAATGCTTTGAAGCTTTGCTTGAAAGGGTTTCAAAATCATATTCCGAGGAAGAAATTCAGCGCGTAAAAAAGGCATATTCCATTGCCGCTGAGGCTCATGCGGAGCAGAAGCGTCTTTCGGGTGAGCCTTATATCATGCATCCGCTGAACGTTGCTCTGATTCTTTCAAAGCTCGGTATGGACGACGATTCCGTTGTTTCAGCCATTCTTCACGATACGGTTGAAGATACCAAGATTACCTATGACGACGTTAAATCAATTTTCGGTCAGACTGTTGCTGACCTTGTTGAGGGTGTTACCAAAATCGGCAAAGTTCCTCTGCAAACAAGAGAAGAACAGCAGGCTGAAAATATCCGCAAAATGCTTCTTGCGATGTCAAGGGATATCAGAGTTATCATCATCAAACTTGCGGACAGACTCCATAATATGCGCACTCTGATGTTCAAACCCGAACAAAGACGCAGAGAAATTGCTCTTGAAACGATTGAAATTTATGCTCCCATCGCTCACCGTCTCGGTATCAGACCGATTAAGGAAGAGCTTGAAGACCTTTCAATCAGCTATCTTGACCCCGTTGCTTATCACGAAATAGAAGAAAACCTTGAAGCGCAGAGCCGTTCAAGAAACGAATACCTTGAAGACGTTAAAACAAGAATCAACGAACGTGTTCAGACTCTTGTTTCGGGTGCGCAGGTCAGCGGCAGAATCAAATCCGTTCACGGCATTTACAGAAAGATGTATATGCGTAACAAGAACTTTGACGAGATTTACGATATCTATGCCGTTCGTATCATCGTTGAATCGGTTATTGACTGCTATAACTGCCTGGGCGTTATTCACGATATGTTCAAACCCATTCCCGGCAGATTCAAAGACTATATTTCAACCCCCAAACCCAATATGTATCAGTCGCTCCACACAACCGTTCTCGGCAAAGAGGGTATTCCTTTTGAGGTTCAGATAAGAACCTGGGATATGCATCACACCGCGGAATACGGTATCGCGGCGCACTGGAAATATAAACTCGGCGTAAACGGCACTCAGAAATTTGAGGAGCGTCTTGCATGGATAAGACAGCTTCTTGAAAGCCAGAGCGACAGCGAAAACGTTGAAGATATTGTTTCAACCATCAAGAGTGACCTTGTGCCCGAAGAAGTGTTTGTTTTCACACCCAAGGGTGACGTTTTCAACCTGCCTATGGGCGCAACGGTTATTGACTTTGCCTATGCGATTCACTCCGCAGTCGGCAATAAGATGGTCGGCGCAAAGGTTGACGGCAGAATCGTTCCGCTTGATTATAACGTTAAAACAGGCGAAATCGTTGAGGTCATAACTTCGTCTGCACAGGGCAAAGGTCCGAGCCGAGACTGGCTTAAAATCGTTAAAACCAGCCAGGCAAGAGCAAAAATCAGACAGTGGTATAAAAAAGAAAAACGCGAAGAAAACATCATTGAGGGCAGAAACGAAGTTGAAAAAGAGTTTAAACGCAACTTTATCCGCCTGACTAATGAACAGTATGAAGAATTTATTCTGAAAATTGCCGAGCGTCAGCATTGCAAAACGCTTGACGATTTCTATGCGGCAATCGGTTACGGCGGAATTTCGCTGATGCGAATGATGCCCAAAATCAAAGAGGATTACGCAAAGCTTACAAAGACCGATGAACCTGTTATAACCATCACTCCCGTTAAAAAGAGAACCAAGAGCAATGAGGGCGTTGTTGTTGAGGGTATTGATAATTGTCTCATCAAATTCTCCCGTTGTTGCAATCCTCTGCCGGGCGATGATATCATCGGCTTCATAACAAGAGGTCACGGCGTTTCCGTGCATACCCGTAACTGCACAAACGTGCCTGCGGATATATCAAAAGCAGGTGAGCCCGAAAGATGGGTCACAGCTTATTGGGATAATAATACCAAAGAGGATTTCAAGTGCACTCTTTCAATTTACTGTCTTAACAGAATCGGTATGCTTGCCGATATTTCAAATCTTCTTGCAGGTATGCGTATTATGATTAACGATTTGAGCACCCGTAACACCAAAGACGGCAGAGCTATCATTATGGTAACCGTTTCGGTCAACGGCGTTGAGCATCTCAATTCGCTTGTTGCAAAGCTGCAGAAGGTTGAAGGCGTATTAACCATCGAACGCAGCGGCGTGTGACGGATTGTGATTTATGGATTTACCGATTAGAAAAAGAATAGACTCGATGAATGGAATTATGGTAATAACGGCGGATATTTTTTAACCTTATGCGTTCAAAACAGAATGAGAATTCTGTCGAGGATTGACGTAGGGGACGGGTCACCCGTCCCGCTTGATGAGTCTGATATGCCTTTCGCAATACTCACTTGCTACGGAAAGATTGTTGATGATTATATCAGAAGAATTCCTGAAAAATATCCTTGCATAAGAATTGAAAATTATGTTGTAATGCCTAATCATATTCATATCCTGGCTATTGTTGATAACGGAGTTATCAGGACGGGTGATCCGTCCCCTACAATAGGGCAGATGATGGCTTGGTTTAAATATCAGACAACCAAAGAGATTAATGCTGTCAGAAATATGCCCGGTCAAAAGGTATGGCAAAGATCCTATCACGACCATATAATCAGAGGCTTGCAGGATTATTTTGAGATAATGACTTATATTGATGAAAATCCTCTCAGATGGAATAAAGATTGTTATTATTGATTAATTGGAGATAAACCATGCGTGCAATAATTCAACGTGTTAAAAATTCAACCGTTACCGTTGACGGTGAAATCAAAGGCAGCATCGGCAAGGGCTATAACGTTCTTCTCGGTGTTATGCAGGGCGACGGCGAGGCGCAGGCGGAATTGCTTGCCGCCAAAATCGCCAAACTGCGTGTCTTTGAGGATGAAAACGGAAAAATGAACAAAAGCGTTCTTGATATCGGCGGCGGAATACTTGTTATTTCGCAGTTCACTCTCTGCGCTGATATAAAAAAAGGTAACCGCCCGTCATTCACCGATTCCGCGCCTCCTGCGGAAGCTGACAGGCTCTATCAATATTTCTGCGAATGTCTGCGCCAAAACGGCGTTTCGCAGGTTGAAACGGGCGTTTTTGCCGCGGATATGCTTGTTGATATAGCAAACGACGGCCCTGTTACGATAATTATGGATACCGACATCTGGGATAAGAAGGCGTAAATTATGAAAATAACAAAGGTTGACCTCGGTCACGAAATTTTTGCAAACTGCTACGTGCTCACCGATGAAGCATCGGGCGAGAGCGCAATAGTTGACCCCGCATATTTCAATGCGGATATAAAGCAGACTTTTTTTGATGCAGGGGCAAAAAATATTAAATATATTCTGCTCACTCACGGGCATTTTGACCATATCTTCGGTGTGCCGGGTCTTAAAGAGGCGAGTGGCGCAAAAGTTGTTATCCACGAAAAGGATGCAGGTCATCTGCTTGATTCTTCAAAGAGCCTTGCAGACGGCAACTTCCCCGAAAAGCAGATTCCCGTTACCGCCGATATAACCGTCAGAGACGGCGATAAGCTTTATCTCGGCGATGAAGAAATATCCGTTATGAATACCCCCGGTCATACTATGGGCAGTGTTTGCTATATTCTTGAGAATGACCGCGTTATTATCAGCGGCGATACTCTTTTCTGTATGACCGCAGGCAGAACGGATTTCTTTGACGGCGATGAAAATATGATGATTGATTCGCTTAAAAGGCTGATTGCTCTTGAGGGCGATTACAGGGTGCTTCCCGGTCATAACCGCGAAACAACCCTTGAAAGAGAAAGAACACGTAACTGGTATATCAGAAGGATGGTAAAATAAGTGATATTAAGAATTTTCGGGCACGATTTTCATTATGAATGCGAAAATCTTTGCAGGGTCTGGTTCCCTAACGAAAAAATTAATATAGTCTATGATAACAGCGGAAACGACGCAAAAGAGGTTGTTACCCGTTGCATTTCGATTGAAGGCGGAAACAGGCTTGAGGTTTTTGTGAGCCTTGACGGTAAAGAAAAGAGCCTTGAAGCCGTTGTTACCGCACCCGAAAGCGAGCTTCGCGATAAAAGCGAGCTTAAGACCGCACAGCTTATTTTTGAAGCTATGTCGGAGCTTACGGGCTACACTCCGCCCTGGGGTGTGCTCACGGGTGTGCGTCCCTCAAAGCTTATGCTCAGGCTCATTGCCGATATGGGTGAAGAAGCGGCGATGAATTATTTTCTCGGCAGTCTGCTTGTAAGCCCCGAAAAGGCAAAGCTTGCAAACACCGTTGCAAAGGCGGAAGAAGAAATCGTAAACCTTTCGGATAAAAATTCTTTCAGCCTCTACGTTTCAATTCCGTTTTGTCCAACAAGGTGCAGCTATTGCTCGTTTGTTTCGCATTCCATCGCAAATTCAAACGCAAAAAAGATGCTGCCCGAATATCTTGAAAAGCTTGGCGAAGAAATCGCTCTCACGGGTGCGGTTGCTTCGGAGCTTGGCTTAAAGCTTGAGAGCGTTTATTTCGGCGGCGGCACACCCGGTGTGCTTGAAGCGCCGCAGATGGACAGGCTCCTGAGTCAGATTGAAAATAACTTTGACCTCTCAACGGTGCGCGAATACACGGTTGAAGCAGGCAGACCCGATACGATAACTCCCGAAAAGCTCCGCGTGCTTAAACTGCATAACGTTGGCAGAATCAGCATTAACCCCCAGACGTTTAATCAGCGAACTCTGGAGCTTATCGGCAGAAACCACAGCGTTGAGCAGTCGCTCAAAGCATATATGCTTGCAAAAACTTACGGCTTCAAGAGCATCAATATGGACTTGATTGCAGGTCTGCCCGAAGAAACGTTTGAGGATTTTGCCGCAAGCGTTGATACGGCGGTTGCTCTTTCGCCCGAAAACATAACCGTGCATACTCTTGCTCTCAAACGCTCATCGGAGCTTAACGCTTCGGGTGCAGGCGTTGCAAACGGCAACACGGCAAAAAGAATGCTTGAATATGCTTCGCAGGTTCTTACGGGCAGGGGATATGCGCCCTATTATATGTACCGCCAGAGCAAATGCGTGGGCAACCTTGAAAACGTTGGCTGGTGTCTTGACGGTCACGAATGCCTTTATAACGTTTTTATGATGGAAGAATGTCACAGCGTGCTTGCCGTCGGTGCAGGTGCGGTAACAAAACTGCGTGAGCCGAACGGCACAAATATCGAGCGTATTTTTAATTATAAATATCCTTATGAATATATCTCGGGATTTGATAAAATTACGGAGCGCAAAAACGGAATAAAGAGCTTTTATTTGTCATACTAAAAAATATAGGTGATGAATATGAAAGCTAACGAAAAATACACTTACGGCAAAATCAATTCTCTTGCGCAAAACCCCGATGAATTTCTGAAACAGTGCTCGCAGGAATACGCCAAAGCTGTTGACCAAGCGGCGCAGACGGTTATGCAAGCCAAAAACAAAAATATAATCGCGCTTGCAGGTCCGAGCTCATCGGGCAAAACAACAACCGCGTCAATGCTTGCCAAGGCTATCGCGAATCGCGGAGCAAAGGCATATATTGTTTCGCTTGACGATTTTTATTATTCTCACAGCGAAAATAAATATCCGCTTGACGAAAACGGTGAACCTGATTACGAAAGCGTTGATGCGCTTGACGTTGAGCGCATTCACAGATGCTTTGCCGAGCTTGCCGAAAAAGGCGAAAGCGCTCTGCCTGTTTTTGATTTTCCGAAAGGCGAACGCATTGACGGCGCAAGAAAGATTTCACTTGAGAAGAACGACGTTATCATAGTTGAAGGGCTTCACGCGCTCAACCCCGTTATAACTTCGAGCCTCGGTGAGAATAACGTTTTCAGAATGTATGTGAGCGTTTCGTCGCGTGTTTATGAAGATGACGGCGGCGTGCTTCTCTCAAAACGCAATCTCCGTCTTATCAGAAGAACGGTCAGAGATAATTCTTTCAGAGCAACCTCGCCCGAGCGAACCTTTGAAATCTGGCAGAGCGTTATGAGAGGGGAGGATAAATATCTTTTCCCGTTTGAAAAATTTGCGGATTTAAAGCTCAATTCTTTTCACCCTTGCGAACCCTGTGTGCTTGCAGGGCAGGCGATTCCTCTGCTTGCAACTGTCGGCGGTGAATTTGAGGCAGATGCCCGCATTTTGCTTGAAAAATTGAGCCTTTTCATAAAAATTGAAAAATCGCTTCTGCCCGAGGATTCTTTGCTCAGAGAATTTACGGGTTGATAACTTGTAATAAAAAGGAGAGTGAGCCCTGTGGCTACAGAAAAAAAACAATCGGTGCTTAACGGTGCAATGGTTCTTATGTTCGGCGTTGTGCTTGTCAAGCTCATCGGCGTGCTGTTCAAAATTCCTCTCACAGACCTTGTAGGCTCTGTCGGCAGAGGTTATTTCAGCTCCGCATATGAGGTTTATACGCCTATTTTTGCAATCTCAATGGCAGGTCTGCCCGTTGCGGTTTCAAGAATGGTTGCCGAAAACGTTGCGCTCGAAAAATACAGAGAAGCAAGAAGCGTTTTTAAGGTTTCACAGCGTATCTTTCTTATTGTCGGTCTTGTGGGCACGGCAATTCTTTTCCTTGCCGCTTATCCTTATACCCATTTCATCGCAGGCGTAAGCCCCAAGAGTCTGCCTGCAGTTTTGTGCGTTGCTCCGTCAATTTTCTTCTGCTGCTATATGTCGGCTTACAGAGGCTATTACGAGGGTCTTCGCAATATGACTCCCACCGCGATTTCGCAGGTTGTTGAAGCTCTGGGTAAGCTTTTTATCGGTCTTTTGCTTGCAAAGCTTGTTGTTTCATCAGGTCTCAGCCAGTATGAGGCAGGAATGCTCGCTTCGGGTGACGTTAAAGCAACCGTTTTCGGAACGGAGGTTACAAGCTCAATCGAAGCAAACAGCGTTATTGCTCCTCTTGCGGCGGCAGGTGCGGTTCTCGGCGTTACCGTCGGTTCAATCCTCAGCAATGTATTCCTGATGGTTTATCATAAAATCAAGGGTGACGGTTTCACAAGGGTTCAGCTTGTCAACTCTCCCAAAGCGCGTGACGGCAGCGTTCTTGCCAAAGAGATGATAAAGATTGCCGTACCGATGGTTGTGAGTGCTCTTATTCTGAACATAACAAACCTTATCGATACAATAACAATTCAGGCAAGGCTCGCAACTGCTCTTGAAACGGATTTTAACGCCGTTTTCTCTATGCACGAAGCCGCAATGACCAAGGCTGTCAGCCTTTCAAGACTTGATATTTCCAATAAGCCCGAGGTTGTTAAATATCTCTGGGGTGCTTACGGCTCGGCTCTTGATTTCAGAAATCTTATCCCGACAATTACGGTTCAGCTCGGAGTAAGCGCTCTGCCTGCTCTTGCGGCGGCTTGGGCTGTTAAAGATAAGAAAAACATTACCTCAACAATCGAAACCGTTATCAGAATCGGTATGCTTATTGCTTTGCCTGCAGGTATCGGTATGGCATCGCTTGCAGAACCCATTCTCACGGTTATCTACGGCAGAGGTAATTTCTCGGACACAATTCCCGTTGTTGTTCCTATTATGACGGCGTACGGTCTTGCAACTTTTGTTATGGCAATCTCAACGCCCGTCACAAATATGCTTCAGGCTATCGGCAGAACGGATATTCCCGTTAAATCGGTTGTTGTTGGCGCAATCTGCAAGCTGACCTGTAACTTTATACTTGTCGGCAATCCCAAATTCAACGTTTACGGTGCAGTTGCAGGCACAATCCTTTTCTACGTTGTTATCGTTTCCTGCAATCTCATTTCGCTTGTTAAGTATGCAAAGGTCAAAATCAATTGGAGTTCGGTATTCTTCAAGCCGTTTTTCTGCGCAGCTCTTTGCGGTCTGACCGCGTTCACCTCAAATGCGCTTCTCAACAGGATTTTCCCTGCAGATACTTCGGAGAGCATTCTCAATATGGGAACGGTTGCGATGGTTGTTGCGGTTGGCCTTGCGGTTATCGTTTACGTCATCTCTCTTCTTCTTTTCAAAGCGGTTGCACGCGAAGACGTTTCCGCACTGCCTAAAGGAGAAAAAATTGCAAAAGCTCTTGAAAAATACGGACTTTTGGGTTAAAATAATTTTTAGTGATTTCCGGAGAAGAAAAAAATGGTTGATTTTATTCAGAAAGACTGTTATAATATCGAGGACTTGATAAGCATTATCCGCCTTTTGCGTGCGCCCGGCGGATGCCCGTGGGATGCAAAGCAGACTCACGAAAGCATCAAAAAGAATCTTATCGAAGAAACCTATGAGGTTATCGAGGCTGTCAACAAAGACGATAAAGTTCTTCTTTGCGAAGAACTCGGTGATTTGCTGATGCAGATTGTTTTTCACGCTCAGATGGAGTCGGAGGCAGGAGTATTCGGCTTTGATGAAGTTGCAGACGGTGTTTGCAAAAAGCTCGTTGAGCGTCATCCTCACGTTTTCGGTGAAGTTACGGTTAACGGCGTTGAAGACGTGCTGACCAATTGGGACGCCATCAAAAAGAAAACCAAGGGTCAGAAAACAACTTCAGAGTCAATGTTTTCCGTGCCCCGTGAGCTGCCTGCGCTTATGCGCGCGGCAAAGCTCCAGAAGAAGGCGGCGGATATCGGCTTTGATTGGCCCGAGATAAGCGGCGCTCTTGATAAGCTTGAAGAAGAAATCGCAGAGCTTCGCGCGGCAATCGCAAACAAAGACAGCGCAAATATCAACGAAGAGTTCGGCGACCTGCTGTTTTCGGCGGTCAACGTTTCAAGGTTTATCAAGGTTGATGCAGAAGAATCCCTTACCGCGGCAAGCGATAAATTCCTTGCAAGATTCACCGAGGTTGAAAAGCTTGCGAATGAGCGCGGAATTGATATGAAAAATTCCTCTCTCGAGCAGCTTGATGCTCTCTGGGATGAAGTTAAGGCAAGGTCAAAAAATTAATTTGTATATGAATACCCAAGGTATTTGTAGATAGAAAAACAAAAGAATGGAGTACAAAACAATGAATAAGACAGAACTCGTAAACGCAATCGCAAAGAACGAAGGCATCGAAAAGAAGTGCGCTGAAAAGGCAGTTAACGCTGTTGTTGCAGCTATCACAGACGCTCTTGCAGCAGGCGAAAAGGTTCAGCTTGTTGGCTTTGGTACATTTGAAGTTCGCGAACGCGCAGAAAAGACAGCTCGCAACCCCAGAACAGGCGAAGCTATCACAGTTGCAGCAACAAAGGTTCCCGCTTTCAAGGCAGGCGCTGCTCTTAAGGATAAGGTTGCTAAATAATTAAGGACTTGTCCCACGAAGCGAAGACCAAAAGGAACAAATAATTAAGGGGTTGGCTTGTATCGGTTTATTTCCAATACAAGCCACTTTTAATTTGATGTATTTTTAAACTGAGGTTAGTATGAGATTAGATAAATATTTAAAGGTATCCAGAATTATCAAAAGAAGAACCGTTGCAAACGAAGCTTGCGATGCAAAGCACGTTACGGTAAACGGCAAGGTTGCCAGAGCGTCATATGACGTTAAGGTCGGCGACGTTATCGAGATAACCTTCGGCAGCAGCACAAACCGTTTTGAGGTGCTCAACGTTTCAGAGCACGCAACAAAAGAATCTGCGGCTCTGATGTTTAAGCAGTTATAATTATGCCTCCACGTTCATATCATTTATTGATAATAATCGTGGAGGTATTTTTTTATGGCTGACGAAAAAAAGACGGCAATGCCGCATAACCTTGTGCTTGAAGACAGACGTCTGCTTACGCTTTCGGGCGTTTCGGACGTTGACAGCTTTGACGAAGAAACCGTTGTTGTTTTTACGGATATGGGTGAACTGACAATCAGGGGCGCGGATTTGCATATAAACCGCCTGAGCGTTGAAATCGGTGAACTTACCGTTGAGGGCAAAATCTCGGCGCTGATTTATTCGCAGGATGCTGCACCCAAAGGCGGTTTCTTCAGCAGGGTGTTCAGATAAATGGAATATATTCAGGGCATTTCAACCCAGACAACGCTGTTTTTATATTCGCTTGCTCTCGGCTTTGTTCTGGGTATTCTTTATGACGTTTTCAGAACGTTGCGTATGTTTGTTTCGGGCGTACATTCTTTTATTGTTGCGGCAGACGTACTGTATTTTACGCTGTGCGGTGTTATCAGTTTTTTCTTTGTGCTTGTTACCGATGAGGGCAAATTGCGCATCTATACAGTGCTCGGGATTATGCTCGGCTGGTGCATATGGTATTTCTCTTTCGGGGTTATTGCGATGAAGGTGAGCAACGCGATTGTTAAGGGAATAAAACGCTTGATAACCTTGATTTTTCGACCCATAAAATTCTTATCGAGAAAAATAACGAGAACGGCAGGTAAAATCCCTTCATTTTTCAAAAAAAGAACAAGAAAATCAATAAAAAAATCAAAATTTATCTTGCAAAAACGTAAGGGAATAGTGTATAATCTGTATGGTTATATCTATAAGTATAAATTTTTCAATAAAATTATTAATAAAAAAGGAAATAAAGATGAGTGCAGTTAAAGTAAAAGATAAAAAAAGAAGCATACTGCTCGCCGTTCTTCTGGTTGCGCTTGTGTGCTATTTCATTGCAACGTTAATCAGCATTCAGTCCAAGGTCAAAGCTCAGGAGGCGGCAAATCTCGCTTCTCAGCAGACCCTTCAGCAGTTAAACGATGAAAATGCCGATAAGGCAGACAGGCTCAAAAACGGCGATGAATCAGAGAATATTGAGCAAATCGCAAGAGAGCAATACGGTTACGCAGACCCTGATGAAAGAGTTTATTACGATTCAACCGATTGATTGAATCGAGATTATATTTATTAAAAACGGAAGGATTTCTTATTTTATGCAAATCGAAGAAGGCGCAATAGTCAGCGGCAAAGTTACAGGCTTAACGGATTTCGGAGCTTTTGTTGAGCTCGAAGGCGGAAAAACGGGAATGATTCATATTTCCGAGGTAGCTCCCAATTATGTAAAGGATATCAAGGAGCATCTTAAGGTCGGTCAGGAAGTCAAGGCAAAGGTGATAACTGTTTCACCCGAGGGTAAAATCAGTCTTTCAATCAGAAAATTGGCTGATCAGCCCAAAGAAAAAGAACAGCGTCAGCCTCAGCAGCAAAGACCTCAGCGTCCCAGAACCGACAGACGCCCTGCACCCAATGTCTGGAACGGTCAGAAGTCCGCGGCACCTTCCGGCGGTGAAAAACAGTCGTTTGAAGATATGATGGCTCGTTTCAAGCAGGTCAGCGACGAAAAAATGACCGATTTGAAGAGAGCTGACTCAAAAAGGGGAAGCATGGGCTATTCCCGCAGAGGTTCAAAGTAATAAGCCAAGCATATTTCAGGTTTAACGGGGGGCTTATGCCCCCTTATTTTTTTGGAGGCAGTTTTATGCGAGAGGTTAACGTTAAGCTCGTTGAGCAAACGGTCAGGGATTTATGCATTGATGCCAATAAGGTTTTGCCCCTTGACCTTGAAAACAGAATAACCGAGTGTGCCGCCTGCGAGGTATGCGAACTGCCTAAAAGCATTATGGCAACGCTTAAAGATAATCTTGATGCCGCAAGAGAGATGGATATTCCCATCTGCCAGGATACAGGTATGGCTGTTATCTTTGCTGAAATCGGACAGGACGTTCATTTTATCGGCGGCGGCTTTGAGGCTGCCGTTAACAGCGGCGTTGCAAGAGGATATACCGAGGGCTATCTGCGCTGCAGTGTTGTTGCCGATCCTCTGCGCAGAGTCAACACAGGCGATAATACGCCTGCGGTTATCCACACAAGAATAGTTGAGGGCGATGAGGTTAAAATCACCGTTGCGCCCAAAGGCTTCGGCAGCGAGAATATGAGTTGCCTTAAGATGTTTACACCTGCCGCATCGGCAGATGATATAATCGATTACGTTGTTTCTGTTGCAAAAACCGCAGGCAGCAACCCTTGCCCTCCGATGGTGCTCGGTGTTGGTATCGGCGGCACGTTTGAGCAGTGCGCTCTGCTCGCAAAAACGGCTCTTTGCAGAAACGTCAGCGAAAAAAATCCCGATGAATTTTATTCTTCAATGGAAGAAAAAATTCTTGAAAAAGTTAATAACCTTGATATCGGGCCTCAGGGCTTCGGCGGCAAAACAACTGCCCTTGCCGTTATGATTGAAGCCCGACCCACTCACATTGCCGGCCTGCCCGTTGCCGTTAATGTGAGATGCCACGTCACAAGGCATAAATCAGCGGTTATCTGATTGCCTCATCGGTGTTGATTTTGCGCTGTTTTTGTTAAAATTCAGTCTGAATTGTGAATTTTTTATAACTTTTATTTAAAAAATCATAAAAACCTCTTTATTTTTTGTGAATATATGCTATAATCAAATTGAGGATAAAACCTCAATGCTAAATAAAGGGGATGACTGTATGAAGATTACAATCACAGGCCGCAAATGCTCACCAAGAGAGTCCTTCAAGGAGCACGCAGAAAAAAAGCTTGCCAAAATCGAAAAGTTTTTCGGCTCCGACGTTGAGGCAAAGGTAACGGTAACTGTTGAAAAGTCATCACAA
>JAFXJO010000015.1 GCA_017532185.1 Clostridia bacterium
GAAGCTTGATATTCTCACGGGTATGATAAACGGTGACTACGGCGAAATTCTTCCGCCTCCCAACAAAAACCAGACGCCTGACGTGCCCGTTGACCCCGAAAATCCCGATGCTCCCGTAACTCCCGAAGTTCCTGTTGAGCCAGAGGTTCCCGAAGAACCCGAGCCCGAAACCTTTGCGGCAAGCTATGAGGATGCACTCAACATTCTCGGTGTTGCTGATATCAATAAACCTACCTCAATCAGCATCTTCCCGATTGACTTTGAATCAAAAGACCTTATTTCGGCAGAGATTGAAAAATACAATCAGATGGTTAAAAACGGAGAAATAGCTCCTCCTGAAGGTGCAGACGATAACTATGACGGCACAATCCAGTATACCGACTATATCGGTCTGCTTCTTTCATCAGTAACAAAGATTGTCAACGTTATCTCTTACGTTCTTATGGCTTTCGTTGCGATTTCGCTTATCGTTTCATCGTTGATGATTGGTATTATAACCTATATCTCCGTTCTTGAAAGAACAAAAGAAATCGGTATCCTCCGCGCTATCGGTGCTTCAAAGCACGATATTTCAAACGTATTCAATGCAGAAACGATGATAGTCGGCTTTGTTTCGGGTGTAATCGGCATAGGAATAACGTTGCTTCTGACCATACCGATTAACGCTCTTATTAAGCATTTCACAAGCATTTCAAACGTTGCACAGCTTCCTGCAGTGCCCGCTGTTATTCTTGTTGTTATCAGTGTATCTCTTACCTTCATCGCAGGTCTTATTCCTTCGAAAATTGCCTCCAAGAAAGACCCCGTTGAAGCTCTCAGAAGCGAATAATAAAACAGAAAAAAGTACGCAGTTCGTTTGTGAACTGCGTACTTTTTAATATTTTATGATATAGTTTTTAATTTGCTCCAACCATATACGCCGCATTGACCTGAAGCGCTGTCGCCTGCGGCAACAACGGTTCCGTCATTTTTAAGAAGAACGGTATGATACCAGCCTGCGGCAACGTCGATAACGCCGCTTTCGCCGTTTACGTTGCATTGACCGTTTTCGTTAAGACCTGTTGCAAGAACCGTTCCGTCTGTTTTTGAAGCAACGGTGTGGTAACCTCTTGCGGAAATGCAACGCACGTTGCTCCAGCCTGAAACCTCGCATTGCATTTGTTTGTTGCTGCCTGCGGCAACAACGGTTCCGTTTTCGGTCAGACCCACAGTGTGTTCCAAACCTGATGAAATTGCAACGATGTTTCTCCAGCTTTCAACGTCGCATTGCTTATTGCCGTTATATCCTTTGGCAACAACCGTTCCGTCTGCTTTTAAACCAACCGTGTGGTCGCTGCCTGCGGAAACGGCAATTATGTTTTGCCAATCGCTGAGATTGCAACGGTCATGCTTATCGAAGCCCGTAGCAACAACCGTTCCGTCTGCTTTCAGACCAACGGTATGGAAGCCGCCTGCGGAAACGGCAACAATGTTTTTCCAGTCTGAAACGTTACACTGACCGTACTCGTTATGACCCGTGGCAACAACCGTTCCGTCTGCTTTGAGTGCAACCGTATGAGAAGCACCTGCAGAAACGGAAATAATATTTTTCCAACCCGAAACGTTTATTTGACCGAACTCGTTGCTGCCTGTTGCAATAACCGTTCCGTTTGAGGAGAGACCCACAGTGTGTTTTTCACCTGCGGAAACGGTTTCTTCTTTTATAAGATAACGCCATAATTTGCTTGCGTTTTCAGCGGCGTTGCTGTAGTTTTGTGCTTTGCCGAAGAGAATTGCAGCCGACTTGTAATCCGAACGGTTATAAGCATCAAGCGCATTTTTATAATGTTCGGCAAGAACCTCATCGCTCGGAGCTTCCCGGATGTCTCCGTTTTCAATGAATTCAAGTGAGGGGGCTTCTTCCGTTTCCATAATAACGGATTTTTCGTTTTTGGTATCTTCGGTTTCTTTGTTCTTATTAATAAATAAAACAGCGATAACCGCAGCGGCAATCAGCGCGAGCGTAACAAATACCGCAATGATAACGGGTGCATAGTTCGTCTTTTTTTGCGGCGCAGGCTGCACAAACTGTTGGGGTCTCGGCTGAGGAACGGGTTGCGGTCTCGGCTGGGGCATAACAGGTGCAACGGGCGGATATCCCGTATGCTGTGCCTGAGAATAGGCGGGGTTGGGCTGAGACTGAGGCTGATTGATAATCGATCTCGGCGCAACAGGTCGGGAATCAATGGGCGCATATTGTTTATAGGGAACGTTGTTGAGGTTTGTTGAGACCTCTGTGAATGTTTCTGAAGGTGCTGTTGTCAAGCAGGCTTCAAGGTCTTTTCTGAACTCGCTTGCGTTTGAATATCTGTAGTCGGGGTTAAATTCGCAGGCTTTAAGAATAATTCTCGAAAGTTCGCGGCCTGCGTTGCAGGGCGGCGGAAACTTTGCGCCCTTGCGGCGCATCTCGGAGGCTGCCGCGGCCTCTTTGTCGGTGATATAAGGCTTTGTGGGGTCGGTCAAAGGGTCTCTGCCGTTGTTGAGAAGTTTATACATTACCATACCCAGCGAATAAATATCGGCGCGGGCATCGTATTTTCTGCCGTCATAGACTTCGGGTGCCATATAACGCATTGTGCCTATTCTGGTCATGGAGGCAACGTTGTTTTCAAGCTGTTTTGCAACGCCGAAATCGCCGAGGCGGAAGTTGCCGAATTTATCGATAAATATGTTATCGGGTTTGATATCGCGGTGTATGATGCCGTATTTTGAACAAACTTCAAGTGCGGAACAAAGGTCGGTGCCGAACTTTATTATTTCCTGTTCGGTAAAAGCTTTTTTCAGGGCATACTTTGTGAACGGAGTGAGATAATCCATACAGATATAGATATCCCATCCGATTTTGTTTTTATGTTCAATGATTTTGTAGCTTCTGATTGTAACAACGTTAGGCGAGCCGTTGAGAGTAAGCATAAGCTTGATTTCGTTTGCGAAGTTTTCAACTATCTCGCGAAAGTGCATTTTGAACGCTTGCTCCGACGGATTTTCTGCCCAGACTTCGCGAATTTCGCTTTCATTCATAGGGATAGAAATAATCTTGACGGCACATTCATCGGTTATACCGAAGCTGTCGTTATTGATGCATTTATAAACTTTTCCGTAAGAGCCCTCACCGATTTTTTCAACCGCGCTCCAACCGGGCAAAACGCAACTGAGATCAATCATTGCCAAATCTCCCGTCATTCTGAATTTAGTATAAATATAATATTAATATCAAATATATATTTTGTCAAGGAGCGCTAAATGATGCAGAAAAATAGCAAAACCGCAGGCGTTTAAACCTGCGGTTTCGTTATTTTATTCAGTTCTTTTCAACGCCGAGAGTTACTTTTTCGCCGTTGATATCCCATTCTTTTGTGAACGAGCCGCCTGCGGAAGCGATGATATCCGTTGCAAGAACGTCGCTGCAGATACCTTCTTTGTTTGCTGCAAAGATTGCTTCAATCTTCTCGTTACCGCTAACGTAAATTTTGATTGTATCCATAACCTCAAAGCCTGCGTCCTTGCGCATTGTCTGAATCTTGGAGATAAGCTCTCTTACAAAGCCTTCTTCAATCAGAGCGTCTGTGAGGTTTGTATCAAGCACAACGGTGATGCCTCTGTCGCTTTCAGCCTGGAAGCCTTCTTTCTGAACTGTGCCGATAAGAAGATCTTCGGGAGCAAGAACGATTTCGTTTTCGCCAACGGTGAATGTGAGAGCGCCCTTTTCGTCAAGCTCTGCCTTTGCGGCTGAACCGTCAACGTTTGCAAGGTATTCTCTGATTGCGCCGAGCATCTTGCCGTACTTCGGACCGAGAGTCTTGAGCTGAGGCTTGAAGCTGTAGGAAACGTAGGAAGAAGTATCGTTTGTGAAGTCAAGCTCCTTGATGTTGAGCTCGTCTTCGATGATTTCGCAATATTCCTTGCCGAGAACCTTGGGAGCAATTACGAAAATCTTGCCCAGAGGCTGTCTGTTTTTGATGTTTGCGCCGTTTCTTGCGGCTCTGCCGAGAACAACGATATCAAGAACTTCGTCCATTGATGCCTCAAGGTCTTTATCAATGAAATCGGGGTTGGAAACGGGATAATCGCAAAGGTGGATGCTTTCGGGAACGTTCTTGTTCACGCTGCAAACAAGGTTGCGGTAAATATCGTCTGCCATAAAGGGAATCATGGGAGCAGCAAGCTTGCAGACTGTTTCGAGTGCGGTGTAAAGAGTCATATAAGCGTTAATCTTATCCTGCTCAAGACCCTGTGCCCAGAAGCGTTCTCTGCCTCTGCGTACGTACCAGTTACTCATATCGTCAACAAAGCTCTGGAGCGCTCTTGCGGCTTCGGGGATAGCGTAGTTGCCGAGATAGCCGTCAACGGTGTCAATGAGGCTGTTCAGCTTTGAAAGCAGCCATTTATCCATAATGGAAAGCTTGCTGTAATCAAGCTCGTGCTTTGTGGGGTCAAACTTGTCGATGTTTGCATAGAGAATATAGAAAGCGTAGGTGTTCCAGAGTGTACCCATAAACTTGCGCTGACCCTCTTCAACTGCCTTTGCGTGGAAACGGTTGGGAAGACAGGGAGCGGAGTTTGTGTAGAAATA
>JAFXJO010000135.1 GCA_017532185.1 Clostridia bacterium
ATTTCATTCCCGATGACGATGCTCCCGCACCTGCAGATGCCGCATCGATGCTCCTTCTCAAGGAACAGCTCAACGATGTTCTCCGTACTCTCACTCCCAGAGAAGCAAAGGTGCTTGCTTTGCGTTTTGGTCTTGAAGACGGTCATCCTCACACTCTTGAAGAGGTTGGCAGTGAGTTCGGTGTAACCCGTGAAAGAATCCGTCAGATTGAGGCGAAGGCGCTCCGCAAGCTTCGTCATCCCAGCAGAAGCAAACGTCTCAAGGATTTCCTTGATTAATACTGATTGGCAAAACGGGTATAATGAATATTTTCGGCTAATATGCCGTTAAAGACACAACCGCTTCGATTTATACCGAAGCGGTTGTATTTTTATGCGTTTTTTTGTTAATATTTCGTTAATATTTTTTTGTTTAAAGGCAACAGAGATATTGACATACATTGCAAAATATGATATATTTAGCACAATAAAGTAAAAGAAAGGGAGTTGTAAAATTGGATAATTACAACGATTACAACGCAAACCCCACTGAAGCATATGCACAGAATACTGCAGGAACAAAAATTTGCCCCAATTGCGGTGCAACAATTGCAGAAGCAGTAGCTTTCTGCACAAAGTGCGGTGCTTCTCAGGACGCTGCAGCACAGGCACAGTATCAGCAGCCCCAGTATCAGCAGCCCCAGTATCAGCAGCAGGCTCAGTATCAGCAGCAGCCTCAGTACCAGCAGCCCCAGTATCAGCAGCCCCAGTATCAGCAGCAGGCTCAGTACCAGCAGCCTCAGGGTCAGCAGCCCACAATTATTATTCAGAATACCAACACCAACAACAACACCAACGCAGCTCTCGGCTTCGCAGCAAGCAGAGAGAGAAACAAGTGGGTAGCTCTTCTTCTTTGCTTCTTCCTTGGCTTCCTTGGCGCTCATAAGTTCTATGAGGGCAAAACAGGTATGGGTATTATCTATCTCTTCACTGTTGGTCTGTTCGGCATCGGTGTAATCATTGACTTCATTTCGCTTCTTTTCAAGCCGGTCACATATTACGTATAAGTTTTAATACCAAAGATAAAACAACCGCTTCGGTTTTCACCGAGGCGGTTTATTTTTATAATATGACGTATCCGATTGTTTTTGTCTCAAGAACAGGTGAATCCGTAACGGTTTTGAGGACCTTATAAAACGCAAAGGTACGCGGTTCTCTGCCATTCTTTGTTTCCCAACCTTTCAGGCGTATTTCACCTTTGAGAAGAGTTATCAGGTCATCGTTTTCGTCGGGATATGAGTTATAATGCACCAAATCAAAATCAGGCAGCCTGAATATTTCAAGGTATTCTGCTTTTGTTTGTGATGACGGCAGATAAACTCCGATATCGTTTTCAAGTTTCCAAAGGGCGAGCCTTTGCTTGAATTCATTTTCGCTTATGAGGTTGGAAATCATTTCTCAATACCGAGTTCTTTGCAGCATTCGGCAACAATCTTTTTCATCTCGTCCATTTTTTGTTCCATGTCGGCAACAAGAACAAACTGAGTATGGCAACGGTCAAGGTTGTGCTCGGGATATGCGGTCTTGAAATAAGTGTCGCCGTTGATGTAGTCGCCGAGGAAGCGCATACCGCATTCAAGCGTCATGAGCTTTGATGAGAAGGGGAGATATTCAATCTCTTTTGCAGTAAGGCTTTCGCCTGCAGTTGTGAGATAACCGAGGGTGTATGCTTTGAAAAGCTCAAGGCTCATCGAAACCTTGGAAAGGTCTTTTTCATCTTCGCTTGCGGTGCTTGCGCCGAAACGGATGCTGTCACCGAAATCATAGAGGGAAAGACCGGGCATAACCGTATCAAGGTCAACAACGCAGATGCCTTCGTTTGTTTTGTTATCAAACATAACGTTATTGAGCTTTGTGTCGTTATGAGTAACTCTCAGGGGAAGCTCACCTGCGGCAAGCAGGTCAACAAGCACCGAGCAATCAGCTTCTCTTGCAAGAACAAATTCAATTTCTTCCTTAACGTTTTCAGCTCTGCCGGAAAGGTTATCGGCAACGGCTTTCTTGAAGTCTGCAATTCTTGAACGTGTGTTATGGAAGTTGGGGATTGTTTCGCTGAGTGTTTCGCCCGGATAATCGGCAAGCATATTCTGGAATTTACCGAAAGCCTTTGCAGCGTTGAAGAAAACTTCTTTGTTTTCAACGCTCTGGCAGGAGTGAGCGTCTGAAATGAAGTTATAGCAACGCCAGAATTTGCCTTCTGTGTCAATGTAGTAGGGCTTGCCGTCTTTTGCGGGATAAACGGTCAGGCACTCTCTTTCGGGGTCGCCTCCGTTTGCGATAACAGCCTTGCGAAGATGGTTAGTAACGCCCACAACGTTTTCCATAAGAGCATCAGGCATTTTGAAAATGCCTGTGTTGAGCACCTGCACAAGATAGCGGCGCGTTTTGCCGTTATCGTTAAAATCAAAAACGTAAGTATCATTGATATGACCGTCGTGAAGCTGCTTGATATTTTCAAGTTCGCCTTCAAAAGTGAAAGCGGCAAGCAATTCATTAGCGGTGTTTATTTTTTCTGCCATTAAAGGTCACGCCTTTCTGAAAATGATATTGCCGAAGCAATCGGGGTTATGAAAACCGAGTGCGGCGGTTGTTACGGGGAAGTGAGCGCCGTAATGAGGTGTAACCGAAGAATCGGCGCACTTATAAAAATTGCCTTTCATCGTGCATTCGCCGAGTTTGAAGTCAACGCCGTAAAGTGCCGAAATAAACTCGCAGGGGAGAAGAATATCATATCCCCAGGCGGTTTTGCCGTCTTCTTCAATGCTCATCGGCTGAATAACAGGCTTGAGGTCGGTAAATTCTTTTATGAATCTGCGGTTTTCTCTGATTTCGCCAATCTGCGAAAGATAAACGCCTTTGGGGTTGACTTCAAAATTCATATAGCGTTTGTCACCCTCAACGGGAGCAATGAAAAATTCAAGGCAACTGTCCGTATAAACGGGGTCATCGCGTTTGGTGCATTCGATGCGCAGATTATCTTCAAATGACCATAAAACTGCGTGAATGCCCTCACCCTCAACGCCAAACACGGCGGCATAGCTTTCGGGGCGCGAATAGCCGTCTTTTTCCCAATGGAAAGAATTAATTGCCGCAACGGGAAATTTTCTTGCTTCTGCGGCAGTTTTGAATATCGGAGCAATGTATTCCATACGCTTCTCCTATATATTATAATTATTAAAACATTATACTATAGTGCGGCGGAATAGTCAACAAATAAAATGTATCCTTGCTCTGCAATACAATCAAGTGCGGACAGAGTCCGCCCTTAACTATTAACTTTTCACTATTCATTAAAAAAAGAGCTCGGTGAAAACCGAGCTCTTTGCTTACTTTCAATTACATTGCTTCAACGATAGCCTTTGTATCTCTTGCGATAACAAGTTCTTCGTTTGTGGGCAGAACGAACACCTTAACCTTTGAATTTGCGGTTGAGATTTCGCCTTCCTTGCCTCTTCTCATAATCTCGTTTGCCGCATCGTCAAATTCAATGCCGAGATAGGAGAGGTTTTTGCAAACGTCTGCACGAAGGTCGAATGTGTTTTCGCCGATACCGCCTGTGAATACGATAGCGTCAACACCGTCCATTGCGGCAACGTAGCTGCCGATGAGCTTGCGCACCTGATATTTCTGGATGCTTCTTGCAAGGTGAGCTCTTTCGTTGCCCTGAGCTTCTGCTGCGCTTACGTCTCTGTCGTCACTGCCAACGCCTGAGATGCCGAGAACGCCTGACTTCTTGTTGAGAATAGTGTCTGTTTCTGCAGGAGTCCAGCCTTCCTTCTGCTGAAGGTAGGTGATAACGGAGGGGTCAACCGCACCGCAGCGTGTGCCCATGATGAAGCCGTCGAGGGGAGTAAGACCCATGTTTGTGTCGATGCACTTGCCGCCCTTAACCGCGGTGATTGATGAGCCGTTGCCGAGGTGGCAGGTAACAATTTTGAGGTCCTTGATATCCTTGCCCATAACCTCTGC
>JAFXJO010000136.1 GCA_017532185.1 Clostridia bacterium
ATCCACATCGGAAGCATAACCAGCATAACAAGAGTACGCTGAACTTTATCTGTTTTTTGCGAAATGATATATGCCAGCGGAAACGCAATAACAAGGCAAATCATCGTTGCCACAATGCCGAACCAGATTGAGCGCAGAAACGTTGGCGCATATTTGCCGAGTTCCGCCATATTATCAAGGGTAAAACTGCCGTCAGCGGTTGTGAAGGAATAATAAACAACAAAAATCAGCGGCGCAATTATAAACAGAACCGACCAAACTATATACGGCGCGGAAATGAGCTTTGAGCCGAGAGTTGAGCGCTTGCTCATTCCTCCTCCACCTCCTCGGGGTCAGAGAGTTCATCAAACTCTTCGCTGAATGAGCTGTAATCGCCGTAAATACCCGAATATTCGGATTTTTTCATAATATGGATAGCGTCAGGTTCAATGAAAAGGCCGATTTTGCTGCCTTCGGGATGATAATCCGTTGTTTGAATCATCCACTTGAAGCCGCCGATATCAACGATGATTTCAAAATGAACGCCCTTGAAAGTAACCGAAGTTACCTCGCCCCTGAGCATTCCCTTCTCAACGGGAACAACGTCAACGTCTTCGGGTCGAACAACAACGTCAATTGCCTCGTTCTTTGCAAAGCCTTTATCAAGACATTCGAATCTTGCACCCGAAAACTCAACAAGGCAGTCGTCGAGCATAATACCGTCAAGAATATTACTCTCGCCGATGAAATCAGCAACGAATGCGTTTTTGGGTTCATTATATATATCAAGAGGAGTTCCTATCTGCTGAATAACGCCGCTGTCCATAACAACAACGGTGTCGGACATCGAGAGAGCTTCCTCCTGGTCGTGCGTAACATAAACAAAGGTTATGCCGAGTCTCTGCTGAATATTTTTAAGCTCAACCTGCATATCCTTACGCAGCTTTAAATCGAGCGCGCCGAGAGGTTCATCAAGCAGAAGAACTCTGGGCTTGACCGCAAGAGCTCTTGCAATTGCAACTCTCTGCTGCTGACCGCCTGAAAGCGAATTAATGTTGCGCTTATTAAAGCCCTTGAGGTTAACAAGAGCGAGCATTTCTTCAACTGTTTCTTTAATCTGCTTTTCGGGAATCTTCTTTATGCGAAGACCGAAAGCAACGTTCTCATAAACATTGAGATGAGGGAAAAGAGCATAACGCTGAAAAATGGTGTTAACCTGTCTCTTATGAGGCGGTACACCATTGATTTTTTTGCCCTCAAAGATAACGTCGCCCTCATCAGGCTCAATAAAGCCCGCAATGATGCGCAGAGTTGTTGTTTTTCCGCAACCCGAAGGACCTAAAAAGGTTATGAACTCCTTATCGCGGATATAAAGGTTAAGGTCTTTGAGAACCTGATTATCTCCGAATTTAACGGAAATGTTTTTTAAGTCGATAATAACGTTTTCTTTCAATTATGCATCCCCTCTCTGCCCTTTCCGAACGCTCGGACAAAAGCGGCTGATAATGGCTATTTAAAGGTATAATTATACCCCATTAATTATACTATAAAATATAGTGCAAAAACTTGCAAATGTCAACAATTTTTTTAACATATCCGCGAAAAATCCGTTTCCGTTCTGATTTTTTAAATATATTACTCCGTTTTTCTCCGATATGCTCTTTTTTACTCCGTTTTGCTCGTTTTTTTGCTTTGAAAAAAATTTTGCAAATTCATCTCTTTGCAGGCTGATAACAACGCCAAAATCAGGCAATACTGTTATTGAAAGAAACTTGTTTGAGGTGATAGCTTGCAATTCAACAAAGTTGAAATCTGCGGAATAAACACCGCAAAACTTAAAGTGCTTAAAGAAAGCGAAAAAATTGAGCTTCTGAAAAAAGCAAGAAACGGCGACAAGAAGGCGCGCGAGGATTTGGTTATGGGCAACCTGAGACTTGTTTTGAGCGTTATTCAGCGTTTTGCGGGCAGAGGCGAAAATCCCGACGACCTTTTTCAGGTGGGCTGCATAGGGCTGATAAAAGCGATAGACAATTTCGATTTATCGCTTGACGTGCGTTTCAGCACTTATGCCTGCCCGATGATAATCGGTGAGGTACGCCGTCATCTGAGAGATAACAATCCTGTCAGAGTCAGCCGTTCGGTAAGAGATACCGCATACCACGCCATGCAGGTTCGCGAAAGGCTTATGAATGAACTTGAAAGAGATCCGACTCCCGAAGAAATCGCAAAAGAACTCGGCACAGACAGAGAAAGCGTTGTTATTGCACTTGATGCCATCGTTGAACCTGTTTCGCTCAACGAACCCGTATATTCGGACGGCGGCGATACGATATACGTTATGGACCAGATAGGTTCAACGGAAAACGACGAAAGCTGGCTCGACGAAATCCTGTTAAGACAGGCTATAAGCGAACTCAACCCGAGAGAAAAAAAGATACTGTGGCTTCGCTTTATGGCAGGCAAAACACAGATGGAGGTTGCGAGCGAAATCGGCATTTCGCAGGCACAGGTCTCGCGCCTTGAAAAAGGCGCAATCAAAAGAATAAAAGAAAGCAACAGGGCATAAAAAACAGGCTTGCATCAAAGCAAGCCTGTAATTTTTTTACATCATGGCTACCGACATAGCCAGCAAAACCTGTGCGGGATAATATGTTGAAAGTTCTGCCGTAACAAGTATGTTTTTACGCTTGACCGCCGTAAAATAAAGAATTCCGAGGCAGGTATCACTAATCAGGAAGCATATGCCCGAAACAAGGGCGGTTATGTAAGCAGGTTCCGCACCCTTGACAATAATCATCTCCGATGCCATCGCTATCTTCAGAAACAGAAGTCCGTAATAAACCGACATAACAAGCCTGAGCTTTGTATCCACCTTCATCTTAAGCACGCCGGTCATAACAAACGCAACAATCGCACCTGCAAGTCCGACAATAAGCGTAAACGGTTTTACGCCAACCTGTGTTACAAAAGCACAAAGGCAACAAATATGACCGAGCGAGAAGAAAAGCAGTCCCAGAACAATCAGCTTTGATTTAAACTTGGGAGCAATTTCTTTGATGCCCAGAAGAACGTCGCCGAAAAAGCCGAACATCAGCGCAAAACTGACAAGGCAGAAATAATACGTTTCTTTGGGCGAGAAGCTGTAACCCACAATCGCCACGGAAACAAAAGCAAAGCTTGCAAGGAATTTAAAAAGCATTCCTTCAAAAGATTTACCCTTTCTTCGAAGAGAAATGCAACAAACCGCAAAAACAGCGGTAAGCGCCGCAAGAACGTAACAAAGCGGTGACATATTTCTACCTCCTTAATTCAGCCCATTTACCGCTATAAACGAAGCCTATTTTTTCATAAAAAGCAAGCAGAGAATCGTTCCTGCAAAAAAGAAAAACCGATTTATCGTTTAATCTGTTCGCAAGAGCTTTGACCGCTTTTGAAGCGTATCCGTTTCCTCTTGCCTCTTTTCGGGTTGCAACCGCGCCGAGCAAAACGGAATTTTTGCCGATGAACAACGCGCTTGCACAGGCATCAAGTTCATCGTTTTCAACCGCCGCAAGCATCGCCGCGCCTTTATTGAGCCTTGAACAGTAATCTGCCGCAAAATCGCCGTAGCTTCCCATTTCAAAGCCGCAGTCACTCAAAAGCTCATAGATTTTCTTTTTATCGTAATCCCATAAAACGTTTGGCATTTCGCCGTCGGGAACACCCTCATATTTAACTATGTATGAGGCGTTATCAGCCTCAAATCCGAGCATTCTCATATTCTCTTCACGGCAGACAAGCGTTGAAAAGCCAACGGTTTTTATAAACGACGCAAGTTCTTCAAAATCAGTGTTTGCGCCGCAGAATACACTCATCGCACCATCGAGCCGGCTCACCGCCGCAACGGGATTTTCGTCAACATATTGCACCCAGAAAAGTGCAAAGCTCTGCTCAAAGCCGTAAGTTGCCGCAAGAGCAGATATCCTTGCCGCATAAGGGTCGGGCGATAAAAAATCAAGCTCACTCATATTTTCGCAAAGCTTCAGCATGAGGCAAACTCCTCTGCCATTGCTTTAATAAGCTTGAAGCTTTCTTCTGCGTCGCTGTATTTTATCACGCAGGTCGGTGAATGCAGATAACGGCAAGGAACGGAAACCGTGAGCACCTTTACGCCGCCTCTGCTCTTATGGATTGCGCCTGCATCGTTGCCGCCCGCAACAACGGTTTTGGGCTGGCAAACAATATTATTTTCTTTTGCAATTTCAAAAGCCCTGTCAAAAAGCGCTTTGTTATATATCGTGCTTCTGTCCATAAAGGAAACCGCGCCGCCTTTGCCGCAGATGCAAACTCTGTTTTCGTCTTTAACGCCCGATATATCGGCGGCAGTTGTTGTTTCAACAACTATCGCATAATCGGGAGCAATGTTGAATGCGGCGGTCTGCGCTCCCCTTGTGCCGATTTCTTCTTGCACGCTGAAAGAAAACCAAGCGTCATATTCAAGTTCGCTTCTTATCATTTCAATAAGAACGGCACAGCCCACTCTGTCATCGAGTGCCTTTGCTTTAACAAATCCGTTTCCGAACTCAACAAAATCAGAGTTGAACCAAACCGCATCACCGGGAGAAACAACGCTGAGCGCCTCTTCTTTATCTGCGGCACCGATATCAATATAAAGCTCGTCGGCTGAAGGAATTGTATCCTCTTTATCCTTATCAACAAGGTGAATCGGTTTAATACCGATAACGCCGTTAACCGCCTTTTTGCCAACCTTAACGCTTCTGCCGAGAATGACCTTGGAGTTTATTCCGCCAACCTTTGCAAACTTAAGGAAGCCCTCAGAGGTTACGGCGGTAACAATCATACCGACCTCATCCATATGGGCATCAAGCATAACCTTGTTTTTTGCAGGCTTTTTACCTTTTTTAAAAACAAGGAGATTGCCGAGAGGATCAACGCTGTATTCGGCAAAATCTTTGATTTTATCAATAATATAATCTCTGACAGAATCTTCTCTGCCCGAAATACCCGAAAGGGTGCAAAGTTCTTTAATAAGTTCAAGCATTTTCTTTGCTCCTTTCGGCAATATATTCAGCCATCAGCCTTGCGGTGTTTTCGATATCTTCAAGGTCACAGACCTCAACGGCAGTATGCATATTGCGAATCGGCACAGAAAGCAGAGCAGTTTTGATGCCCTTGCCCGACACCTGAATTTCATCGCAGTTTGTGCCCGTTTTGCCGCCCATAACCTCGGGCTGATAGGGAATGTTTTCTCTGTTAGCAATCGTTTCAAGAGTTTTGCTCATTTTATAATCGAGCGACGGCGCAAAGCCTATCATCGTACCCTTGCCGAGCGATGCATATTTTTCGGAGCTGACTCCGGGTGCAGAAGCAAAGCTCACGTCAACGGCAATTGCTTCATCAGGCTGAGCCGCAAAAGACGCGGTCTGTGCGCCGCTTCCGCCCGTTTCCTCCTGTGAGGAAAACATAACGCTCAGGTTGCAGTCAACGTTCTTTTCTTCAAGAATTTCAAGGCATCTGAGAACCGCCGCAACGCCTGCTCTGTCATCAACGGAAGGTGAGCGGATTCTGTTACCCATAAGACGAAGATATCCGCCGTTAAAAGTAACCCTGGCGCCGGGAGAAACAAGCTTTTCTGCTTCTTCCTTGGTCATACCGATATCAATTGCCATTTCGTCAAAAGGAAGAGCTTTTGACGCTTCTTCAGGCTTTGCAAGATGAGGCGGCGTTGAGATAACAGCACCGAAAAGCTTTTCCTTGCCGTGAACCGTAACCTCTGCAGCGGCAAGCACGCGTCTGTCTGCACCTCCGCATTTTGCAAATTTAAGAAACCCTATCTCGTCAACCGCAGTCACTATAAGACCTATCTGGTCAAGGTGCGCATCAAGCAGAATATGAGCGCCTCTGCCCTCTTTTCTGCCTGTCACACTGCCCAGAGCATCAACACTGACGGGCATATATTTTTCAAGCATTTGCGAAGCAACAGCCGCCGCTTCATTTTCTGCGCCCGAAACGCCTTTTGCAGAGCAAAGGGCTTCGAGCATTGCCGAAAGTTCAGCAAAATTATTCATAAAAGTCACCTTAGTCAATCACTTTGATGCCGCCAACGGGACGGATATTGAGAACGTAGCAGGATTTTTCACCGAAAACAGAACAGATTCTGTTTTTGAATTCATCAAGCACGTCTGCAGGAACAAATGCCTGAATTGTACCTGCGAAGCCGCCGCCGTGAACTCTCCACGCACCCTTACCCTTAAGAACGTCGTTACAGATAGCAAGCGCAACGCTTACAGGCTGGTCAGAGGGAGCCTTGCAGGTATAAACGTTCTGGTTATACATATATGACGAATAACCGCTGTCGATAATAAGAGCCTTGAATGCTTCAAAATCACCGTCTTTAAGCGCGGCTGCCTGAAGGTCAACTCTCTTGTTTTCATTAAAGAAGTGCATTGCGCGAAGAACTGCTCTGTCGCCTGCAGAATCGCGGATAATGGAGATATTCTTTTCAAATTCGGCAATGTCAACGTCGCGAAGAACTGCCTTGCCGAACTTTGATGCAACAGCTTCCATTTCGCCTCTTACTGCGGCATATTCGTCTGTAAGGTCAGCGTGATTTCCGCCTGTATCAACGATGCAAAGAGCGTGGTTGCAGGCCGCAAAATCAAAATCAACCTTGTTGATAACGGGAACTGCAGGATCTTTGAAATCAATCTGAACAAAACCGCCTACGGAGCAGGCCATCTGGTCCATAAGTCCGCAGGGTTTGCCGAAATATTCGTTTTCTGCAAACTGCGCAACCTGAGCAATTTCAACAGCGCTTACCTTGCCGTCATTATAAAGGTAGTTAAGAATTGTGCCGATAAGAACTTCAAATGCGGCAGAGGACGAAAGACCTGAACCCGAAAGAACGTCGGATACGGTTGCGGCATCAAAACCGCCGTAATTATAACCTCTGTTTCTGAAGCCTGCGCAAACGCCTCTGATAAGAGATTCTGATTTACCTCTTTCAGCAGGCATAACGCTCATATTTGCAAGGTCAACGGCATCAATCTTATAGCCTTCAGACTTTACTCTGACAATGTTTTCTTCGTTCTTGCTTACAACAGCAACCGCGTCAAGGTTAACGCTTGCAGCAAGCACTTTGCCGTGGTTATGGTCGGTATGGTTGCCGCCGACCTCTGTTCTGCCCGGAGCGCTGAAAACAGCAACGTCTCTGCCTGTGCCAAAGAGTTTATCAAAATTTTCGGCAAGAGCGATATATCTTTCTTTCTGTGCAGCAACGTCTTCTTTCTTATAGATTTTCGCAAAAAGCTCATCATATTCCGCTGTTGCGAGTTTTTGTTTCAAATCAATTGTTTTTATCATTTTAAATACTTCCTTTCTTTTGAAGCTTCTTTTTTAATTTTATTTTTGTTATGCGATAGACTTTTTCTACATAACGCCACATTCCGTTGACACAGATAAGCGAAATACCCGAAGCAAAAGCGAACACCATTATCGGCACGATGAATTCAGGTGAAAGAGGGTCAAAAACGTTGCGTCCGATAAACGTGAACGAAATAATTTTGGGCATATAGCCTATAACAGAGAGAAGCAGAAACTGCCCGAGTCCGAAATCAAAAGAGCCGTAAACACCCGAAATTGTGTTGACAGGCATCAACGGTAAAAGACGCAATATAATCAAAAGCGATGAATTGCCTTTTCCGTCTTGCTCAATAAGCCGCCGTAATCTCTCGTTTTTTCTGACAAGCTCCCAGGCTTTGCCCGCACCGAAACGTTTTCCTGCGTAATAGCGTACCGACAGCAACACACAAAAGCCGACAACGTTAACGGGAACGGAAACGTACATCGGAAGCATTGCGCCGGTCAGGAAACAAACCGTTGGCGTCGGATAAATGGGAACAAAGCTTTTTATTGCAAAAAGCAAAAGCAGGACAATTACGAAAACCCATTTATTATCAAGCATTGAAATCTGCAGTTCAAGCTCGGCAAGTTCTCTGCGGATAGCCGCATACCAGCGCCAGAGATGTTCATATTGAAGCAGAAACAGCAAAACCGCAGCCGCCAAGCCAACAGCAACCAGAATCAGACCGAAAGCAAGCAAAGTCTTTTGAGGCTTTTGTTTCTTTTTCAAAAATTCACCTCATTTCGCACTTGCACTTATACACAATATATTTTATAATATAATTATTCACGGGTCAATAATAATTTGAAATATATTGAATATTTTGTGCCGATTTTAAGGCAAAAAACATTTTGGAGGATATGTAACAATGAAAATCACCGTTCTTGACGGCTTTGCAGAAAATCCCGGCGACCTCTCTTGGGAATGGCTTGCGGAATACGGCGAATATACGGTTTATGACCGCACTCCTGCAGAGTTGATTGCAGAAAGAAGCGAAGGCTGTGATATTCTTATCACAAACAAAACACCTCTTCGCAAAGATTTGCTTAAAAGCCTCAAAAGCCTTAAATATATCGGTCTGCTCAGCACAGGCTATAACGTTGTTGATTGGGATTATTGCAAGGAAAACGGCATACCCGTTTGCAACATTCCCTCTTACAGCACCGCGGCGGTTGCCCAGCTCACCTTTGCGCTTATTCTTGAACACACAAACGCCGTTTCCGTTCACAGCAATTCCGTTCATTCGGGCGAATGGACTGCCTGCAAGGATTTCTGCTATTGGAAAACTCCTCTTACGGAACTGCAAAACAAAACGCTCGGCATCATCGGCTTCGGAAGCATCGGCAAAGCTGTTGCAAAAATCGCACTCGCATTCGGTATGAAGGTTATCGCCTCAACAAACCACCCTGCACCCTTTGACGGTGTTGAGTTTGCCGATAAAGACACGTTGCTTCCGCGAAGTGATTTTGTTACTCTGCATTGTCCTCTTACCGACAAAACAGATGGAATGGTCAACGCTGAATTTCTCGCAAAGATGAAAAAAAGCGCAATGCTTATCAACACTTCCAGAGGTCAGGTCGTTAATGAAGCTGACCTTGCCGATGCTCTCAAAAACGGCGTAATTGCCGCCGCAGGTCTTGACGTGCTTTCCGTCGAACCGCCCAAAGCGGATAATCCTCTTCTTGGGCTTAAAAACTGCCATATCACGCCTCACATTGCCTGGGCAGGATACGAAACAAGAGCTCGACTTATGGAAATCTGCAAAGAAAACCTCAAAGCCTTCTCTCTCGGCAAACCGCAGAACGTTGTATATTAAAAAAATAACCGACCTTTCCGATTGGAGAGGTCGGTTTTAGATTTACATTAAAACTTTTGAAAGGAATTCCTTGAGTCTGGCATTCTGAGGATTGCCGAAGAAATCAGCAGGGTTATTTTCTTCCGTAATAACGCCTTCATCCATAAACACGATTCTTGAGCCTACTTCCTTGGCGAAGCCCATTTCGTGAGTAACAACAACCATTGTCATACCGCTTTTTGCAAGCTCCTTCATAACCTCAAGAACTTCGCCTACCATTTCGGGGTCGAGAGCAGACGTGGGTTCATCAAAAAGAATTACGTCGGGATTCATTGCAAGAGAGCGAACAATGGCAACTCTTTGCTTCTGACCGCCCGAAAGAGTTGAGGGATAAACATCCGCTTTATCTTCAAGACCGATTCTTTTCAGAAGAGCCATTGCATTTTCGCGAGCCTCGGCTTTAATTTCCTTAACTGATTTAACAGGCTGTTTTTCTTTTGAGAAAAGATTCTTTCTCACAGCCTTGCGTCTGTCAGATTTTGCGCACAAAACGGGTGAAAGCATAATGTTCTCAATAACGGTTTTGTTATTGAAAAGATTAAAATGCTGGAAAACCATACCTATTCGGCGGCGATGAATATTGATATCAACCTTGGGGTCTGCAATATCAACTCCGTTAAAAATTATATTGCCGTCTGTTGGGTCTTCCATACAGTTAAGGCAACGCAAAAAGGTTGATTTGCCGGAGCCTGAAGGACCGATAACAACAACAACGTCGCCCTTATTGATTTTGATATCGATGCCTTTAAGAACATCAACTTTACCAAAACTTTTGCGAAGATTAATTACGTCTATCACTCTTATGCAAGCTCCTTTCCATAATTTTTACAAGCAATGAAATTATGCATACCAGAACAATGTAAATCAACGCCATTGTAAGATACGGAACCATAAACTCATAGCTGTTGGAGCCGATATAGTTGAAAGCAACGTAAAGGTCGGCTGCACCGATGAACGAAACGATTGAAGTTTCTTTTATGAGAACGATAAACTCGTTGCCGAGCGTGGGAAGAATATTTTTAACAGCCTGCGGGATAACAATTTTAAGCATTGTTGTTGAAAAGCTCAGACCGACTGAACGTCCGCCTTCCATCTGACCGTAATCAACAGACTGAATACCGCTTCGCATAATCTCTGATATGTAAGCGCCGCTGTTAAGACCGAAAACCGCCATTGCCACAGTGAGCGAAGGCAGTCTTATGCCCATAAGCGGAAGAGCTACATAGTAAAATACCAGAAGCTGAACAACCATAGGTGTGCCTCTGAAGAAAGCAACGTAGAAAGAACAGATTCCGTTGAGGATTCTGGGCAAAACTTTGTATTTAGGCAAAACTCTTACGGTTGCGATTAGAGTACCTATAACAATACCTATAACAAGACCGACTATTGCTATTTTAAGAGTATTTTCAAGACCCTCAACAACTTTTACATAGCCGTTCTGTTCAATAAGTATATTTATAAATTTGTCAATTTTTGCTTCAAAATTCATATTTTTTCCTTTGATAAAGCAACCTCACCAAAAAGGTGAGGTCGCTGATAAATAAATTTTTGTTTTAAGAAATCAGTTGACTGCGTTGATTGAGTCTGTGATGCACTTTGCAGGAGCAGAGTCAATGATAACACCCTTGAGACCGCCGTTAATAAGATCCTGAACAGCAAGAGAACCGTTATCATAAGGTGTGCATATTACAGGGAAACCGGGGAAGGGAGGATCCCAGCTGGAATCGCCTTCAACATAGAACTGACCTGTTGTGCCTGTCTGAACACCGATTTTTACATCTTTATTGTATGAGTTAAGGATAGCTTCAACATCTTCCTTTGTTTTGCAGGAATCAAATTCTGTGTTATCGCCTGCAACAATAAGCTTCTGCGATGCTGTATAATAGGAATCAGAGAATGTAACGTGTTCTTTTCTGTCTTCCTGGATTGTAAGACCTGCCATAGCGATATCGCACTGATGCTGACCTACTGAAAGACAAACAGCTTCGAATTTCATATTCTGGATAACAAGTTCCTTGCCGAGATATTCAGCGAGAGCTGCTGCGATTTCCATATCGATGCCGTAATAA
>JAFXJO010000016.1 GCA_017532185.1 Clostridia bacterium
ATTTCCTCAAGCAGGTCATAGATATCGCTGTAATAATAATAGAAAGTGTTTCTGTTAATGCCGCAAGCATCAACGATATCTTTGATTGTGATTCTGTCAAACGGCTTTGTGCTGAGCAATTCGACAAAGGTTGAGGAAATGAGTTTTTTTGTGTCTTTCTGCAAAACAACCCTTCCTTTCGGATTAAAAATCTTTTGTCCCATAACATCATGCCTGTTACATGATTAGCTAAATTGTATCATATTTTTTTGCGTTTTTCAAGCAACAACGGATTTTTTGTCTTGTTTCTACAATATCAAAGTCTGTTTATTGGTAATTATCACAACAAAAAAGCATCGGCTTTCCGAAAGGAAGACCGATGCTTCTGAATTATTGGAATCTTTTGATTATAACAATTATACGCCCTTTTTTTGAAACGGAAGAGCAGTCTTCAACAATTATTCTGCCCTTTCTGCGAAAAACTATTTTATCGCCGCCGCATATTTTTTTATCGGCTTTCAGACATTCGGAATCGTTAACAAAAACAACTCCGCTTTCAATCGCTTTGCAGGCATCGCTTCTTGAAACGTTGAATGCGTTTTTAACAACGCTGTCAAGCCGCATTGATGAAACGGTGAAGCTGTCTTCAATGCCCGTTGTTTTTTCGGTTTCGGCAACGTTTTGGGCGGCAATAACCTTTGCTTTAAGAGTGCCTCTGCCTGCTTTGCAAAGGTTTTCGGCAATATAATCGGCCATATGAGCCAGCACCGCTATTTTGCAACCGTTTTCGTTGACGATGATATCTCCCGTGATTTCTCTTCTTATTCCGAGAGACATAAGTGCACCCAGATAATCGCGGTGGCTAAGCGGTTTTGAAAAGCGGTCTTTTTCAACCTCAATAACTGCAAGCGGATTGTTCTCGGGGTTTTCGCTGAAATAAGAACGAAGAGAAGAAAAATCGGCGGCTTCGACGTAGTAGGGAAGCATAACGGCGGCAACTCTTTCCGCATCTTCAAAAACGCCGTAGAAAACGGTTTTTGCTTCGCTTTGCGGTGCAAGATGAGCCGCGATAACCGAGCGTTCACGCATATCGAGAAATGCGGTGCAGGCAATCATCGAGTTCTCGCTGCATTGCCTGACCTTATCCTCATATTTTGCAATCAGGATTTTATCTTCGGATGTCATTATGCTTTCTCTTTCAGCTTTCGGCGGCCTATCGGACGGTTTGAGCCGATAACAATGTTGCTGCCGAATTTAACTTTGATTTTTGCGGGTTTCTCAACTTTTTCTTCGCTGACATAAACGTTGCCGCAGCCGAAATGCGATTTGAGAGCAGAGGAAATATTTTTATTGATATCAAAATTCTTAGTTGCAAGCGGTTTTGTCCATTTTTCGGTGATAGCATCAAAATTATCAGCCTCAAAATCAGCAGGCTCGGGATTACCGGTATAAAGATATGAATCGCCCGAAGGACCCTTGTAATCGCCAAAGAACCAAGAAACTCCGTTGTCGCACAGTGCCGTAAGGGAGTAATCGGTGTTTTCGCCGGAGCGAAGCTTGCTGATAACAACGGGGATATTACGCGCTTTGATATCTTTGAGTGAGTTTATAAGAGAATCAGTTTCAAAAGTTGAGCTGAAATGAGAATAAAGGCCGTAAGCAATGTTCTCAAGCGGCTTATCAAAAACGGGAAGCTCTTTTGCAGAATCAGGCGATTGCATAATCAGAATTCTCTCAGGGTCAACCGTACGGATTGCCTTATAAAGTCTGAGATAGAATTTGTAAAGAGCATCAACCTTTTCTTCCCAGCCCGCAACCTTATGAAGAGGTCTGTTGAGCAGGTCAAACGCCGCAACGGCAGGCTCGTCCTTATAATGGGCGGCAAACTGGGTCCACAGTCTGATTACCGCATTTCTTGCATCAAAAGCAGCTTTTGACGAATCAAAAAGAATGCAGGTGCCGTTACTGCCTTTTGCGGAGCTGTTGTTCTGAAAACCGGGCGCAGAATGAAGGTCAAAAACAACGTAAAGACCTTCTTTGCGGCATTTTTCAACAATGCCGTCAAGATAATCAAAATCAACATCGCCCTTGCAGTTTTCTTTTTTGAAAAGATTTCTGTAGCGCAGAGGTATTCTGACGCAGTTTGCACCGAGCTTTTTTATTGCTTTTAAATCGGCAGGAGAGATGAAATTTTCGTTAAACGTCTGAGTGAGCTTGCGCGCGCCGTAACGTCCGAAACGCTCTTCAAAAGCTTCGAATATGTCATAATTCGGCGCGTCTGATTCCATACCGTCTTTCTTGAAGAAAAACAGTTCATCATTGAGGTTAATTCCCTGAAGATGAATAAGATTACCGTTTTGAGCGCGGAAGCAGCCGTTTTCGGTGCGGAGAATATCATTTTCATCAAGCGGCTTGGGTATCATATTGCGAACGAGCCCTATAATAACGGGAACGCCTGCCGCAACAGCGCCTGCAGTTGCGCCTGCCGCCATAAATTTTGTGCCTGTATTCAAAGCAAACCCTCCTTGTTTAGTGAGCCGATTTGAGTTTTTTATAAACGAAAATTAAAAGAGTTAAAACCGCAATGCCTGTTGCGGCACCGCAGGAATCAATAAAAAGGTCAAAGAGCCTGCAAGCTCTGCCTTCAACAAAAAGCTGATGGATTTCATCGGTTGCCGCATATGCCGCCGTGAGAATAAATGTCATCAGCGGTTTTACGGTACCGAAAGTTCTGTAAAGTGCGTTGTAAATCAAAACTGAGAGACCCGTAAACTCAAGAAAATGAGCGCTTTTTCTTATGATTCTGACAACCGAAAGCGATAAACCGAGAAAGGTTGTCAGGTCGTCACTCACCGCTTGTGAGGTGTCGCCGCTTTGCGCCGAGAAGGCAAAAATAACTGCCATGCAGACGGCGACCAGTGCCCAGGAAACGGTGATGAAGAAATATTGTTTTTTTGTTTTCATCAGTCATACCTCTTTGCATCAATGAAGCAAACGGAAGCTTCTGAACCGAGGAACGTTATTCCGTCGGCTTCGTTATGAACAACGAAGCGGCTTGAACGGGAATAAAGAGGATAGCAAACGGCGTTCTGAAGAATATAGTTTTCGGCATTGAAGCAGCCGGCAATCAGGTCGTCATAGTTATCCGAAGCGAGGAGATCGGCAACAATGCTTTCGTAACTTGCCGATTTGAAATTGAAAATATTTTCGCTTGTGAACGAAGCAAGAAAATCGCCTGCGTTTTCATAGTGCGATTCAATGCTCGTGAGGGCAATCTGATAATTGTCCGAGGCAACGGCTTTGGAAATTTCTTCGGGAGAAAGATTTTCAATGGTTATGCCGATGCTTATGCCGAGAGTTTTCTGCCATATCTGAAGCTGCTGCCTGACTGAAGAATCAAGCCATTCGGGGCAGAGAACCTTAAGCTGAACCGAGTTCTGACCCAGAGAAGCAAGACCTTTTTGCCAGAGCGAGGCAGCTTCGGTCAGGTCAGGTTCGATTTTTTGAGTCTGAGAGCCGACCTGTTCTCTGAAAGCATCTGAACCGATTATGCAGCTGTTGGGAACGAAACCGCTTTGAGGAATTGCGGTTGAGGTTTCGGGGAAAAGACTGCGGTCAATCGATTTGCACATAGCAAGTCTGAGCTCTGCAACGCTCATAACGGGGTCTGCACAGTTGAAAACAAAACCGAGCACGGAGTTTTCACTTTCGCTGATGGCTGTGCAATTTTCGGGAATGGGGCAATCGGGCGGCAGAAGAGCCGCGGTTGCGCTGCCGTTTGAAATCTTTTTTGCAACCGATTCTTTGCTCGGGTCAAACGAAAAAACAACAGAAGCGGGCATAACTTCCTGTTCGCCTGCGTAATAGTCGTTGCGTTTTGCGGTTAATGACGTTTCGGAATCCCATGAACTTATGTAGAAAGGCCCGTTGCAGAGAATATGCTTATGGCTCAGACCGTATCTGCCGTTCATTGCGTTGAAGAAATCTTCGTTGCAGGGCATAAATACGCTTTCTGTAAGTCTTTCAAGAAAATCGTCGGTTTTTTCGGTTAGTTTTATGATGAGGGTATGGTTGTCGGGTGCAGTTGCGCCCAGAAGATTTTCGCTGTAGTTGTTATAAAAAATTTCGTAAGCGTTTTCAATAACAAAAAGCCTGTGGGCGTTGGGAGAATTTGTTTCAGGCATAACGGCTCTCTGAAAAGCAAAAACAAAATCGTGAGCCGTAACGGTTTCGCTTGAGAAGCGTTTATAAAAATCTTCTCCGAATTCATTTTTTAATGCGGTGGGACAAAACCATTCAGTATCTTTTTTAAGCTTGAAGGTATAGGTTTTGCCGTCGGGGGAGATGCTCCAGCTTTTAGCTATTCCCGGAATGATATCGCCGCTTGCGTCAAGCCGAACAAGGCCCTCAAAAGTGTTGTTGATAACAACCATTGCGTTTGTGTCGTTGGCATATTGAGGGTCGAGCGTTGCCGGCGATGCGCTGAGAGGGTAGGCAATGGATTTGCCGCTTCCTTTCGGCGTGCAGGAAGAGCATATAAGCAGAAGGATAACCGCCGTCACCGCGGCAATCAATCGCTTCATCGGTTTTCCTCCATCCATTTTGCGAGCTGGTCGGCAAGCGGATTGCTTGATGTTTTGGCTTTCGCCTGTTGCTGCATATATTTTGCAACGTCACGCTTGCCTGCGCCTGCGCTTTCTTTTCTCTTTTCAAAATCCGTGAGTTTTTCTCTGTAACCGCAAATGCAGAAGAAAGCTTTTTTATCGCCTTCGCCGCGCATTTCGAGTTTTTTATGGCATTCGGGGCAACGGGCGTTTGTGATAACGGAAATGCTCTTGCGGTAGCCGCATTCTCTATCCTGACAAACGAGCATTTTGCCTTTTTTGCCGTTAACTTCAAGCAGATATTTGCCGCATTCGGGGCAAGGCTCACGGGTCATATTATCGTGTTTATATTTCGCGTCACCTGTTTTAACCGCGCCTACAAGTGAGGTAGCGTAAGTGCGCATTTCAGAAACAAACTGCTTATCGTTTGCGCTTCCCTTTGCAATCAGAGAAAGTTTTTGCTCCCATCTTGCGGTAAGCTCTGCCGATTTGAGGTCGGACGGAACAATTTCGATAAGCTGTCTGCCTTTTGAGGTGGGATGAATTTCTTTTCCTCTTCTTTCAATGCAGAAAGAGTCAAAGAGCTTTTCAATTATATCTGCTCTTGTTGCAGGGGTACCAAGACCGCCTGCGGTTTTAAGAGCGTCGCGAAGCGAGCCGTCATCAACCTGACCCGTAGGGTTTTCCATCGCGGTGAGGAGTGTGGCTTCGGTATATCTTGCAGGCGGAGTTGTTTTGCCTGCGCAGATGCGGATTTCTTTTGGGAATACGGGGGCACCCTGTGAAAGAGCAGGTAAGGACTGCGCTCTGATATCGTCGCCGTCATCATCTTCGTCGGCGAGGGAAGAATCATAGAGAGCCTTCCAGCCTGCAGATTTAACAGCCTGACCTTTGGTGTAGAAATTATGCTTGCCTACGGTGATTTTAACCTGCATTTCGTCATATTCAAACGGTGCGCTCAAAACAGCAAGAAAACGCCTTACAACAAGGTCGTAGATATGTCTTTCTTCTCTGGTGAGTTTGTTGAGGTCAACGTATTGCTCCGTAGGTATAATCGCGTGATGGTCGGTTACCTTTGCGTCGTTGACGATATATTTTGTGGGGATGGGTTTTGAACGCAGAATTGCGTTTGCGGCCTCCTTATAAGGTCCGATTGCAACCGCCTTGAGCCTTTCGGGCAGGGTGGCAGCAACGTCTTTTGTTATATAGCGAGAATCTGTTCTGGGATAAGTCAGAAGCTTATGCGTTTCATAGAGACTTTGCATAAGAGATAGAGTCTGCTTTGCTGAATAGCCGTACTTTTTATTGGCATCGCGCTGAAGTTCGGTGAGGTCGTAGGCGGCAGGCGGTGCTTTGAAGCGGTAAACCTTTTTAACCTCGGCGAGAACGCCGCGTTTGCCCTTGACGTCATCAGCAATCTGCTGAGCCTGTGCGGCGTCGAAGAATCTTGCCTGGTTGCGCGAATCTTTATAGAGTGCGGTATATCCGCCGAAATCCGCTTTAACGGTGAAATAGTCTTTGGGACGGAACTTGAGGATTTCTTCTTCGCGCTTAACAATCATTGCAAGGGTCGGGGTTTGAACTCTGCCTGCGGAGAGCTGAGCGTTATGCTTACAGGTGAGTGCACGGCTTACGTTAAGACCGACGAGCCAGTCTGCCTCAGCTCGGCACTGTGCGCTTTTATAGAGGTTATCATATTGCGATGCGGGTTTGAGCGAAGCAAAGCCCTCGCGGATTGCCTTATCGGTCTGTGAAGAAATCCACAGGCGGAGCATCGGCTTTTTGCAATTTGCTTTTTTGATTATCCAGCGCGCAACAAGTTCGCCTTCGCGGCCTGCATCGGTTGCGATAACAACCTTATCCACCTCGTTGCTGCCGAGAAGAGCACTGACCGCTTTAAACTGCTTTGACGTCTGACCGATAACAACGAGTTTCATTTTTTCGGGAAGCATCGGAAGGTCATCCATACGCCAGGTTTTATATTTTGCGTCATAGCCTTCGGGGTCGGCAAGGGTAACAAGATGGCCCAGCGCCCAGGTTACGATATATTTATCGCCGATTATGCAGCCGTTGCCGTTTTTTTTGCAGCCCAGAACACGGGCAATGTCTTTGGCAACAGACGGTTTTTCAGTTAAAACAAGAGTTTTGGACAAAAACGGTCACTCCGTTCACTTGGTTTTGTAATACATTATAATCCATAATATATGATATCAAAAGAGAAGAAAAATAATATTCCTTTAAAGAACAATAAGAAAATTAATATTCTTGATTTCTTCCAAAAAGTTTACCGATTTCGCCCATAATGAGAGGCATCGAAGAAAGAACGCCTACAACGAGCCATTGAACTGCATTCAGAGGAAGTGTTCCGAAAAGTGATGCAAGGGGAGGAATACATACAACCGATGCTTGCAGAGCAATGCAGACGGCGACTGCAATGTTCATTGTTTTGTTTGAGAAAACACCGTTTTTGAACAGGGATTGCGATGAACGGGTGTTGATTGCGTGAGAGATTTCGCAGAAACTCAAAGTGCAGAATGCCATTGTGCCTCCGACTCCGCCGAAAAAGAAATTGCCGATTGCGTGTGCAAGCAGGGTAAGCGCGCCAACAAACGCACCTTCAAGCGAAATATCCAGCCATAAACCGTCGGCAAAAAATCCGTGGCTCGGCGGCAAAGGTTTGCGGAGCATAATGTTTTTTTCGGTTTTTTCCGTACCGAGAGCGATTGCAGGCAAGGAATCGGTTACAAGATTGACCCAAAGAAGCTGAATGGGCAGAAGCGGAGAACTGAATCCGAGTACAGATGCAAGGAAAACCGCGAGTATTTCACCTATGTTTGTGCCGAGCAGAAAATGAACCGCTTTTCTGATATTATCATAAATGCCCCTGCCTTGTTCAACGGCTTTTACTATCGTGGCAAAGTTATCGTCGGTCAATATCATATCTGCCGCATTCTTGGCAACGTCTGTGCCGCTTTTGCCCATTGCGCAACCGATGTCTGCGGCTTTGAGAGCAGGTGCATCGTTAACTCCGTCGCCCGTCATCGCAACGGTTTCGCCTCTGGCGCGGAAGGCTTTTACTATTCTTACCTTGTGTTCGGGAGTAACTCTTGCAAAAACGCGGCAAGAAGCAACCGCTTTTTTCAGCTCGTCGTCGCTGAGTTTATCAAGCTCAACGCCGGTCATAGCGGTTGTTGATTTATCGGCAATTCCGATAGTTTCAGCAATAGCGCGTGCGGTTGCAATGTGGTCGCCTGTAATCATAACGGGTGTTATACCTGCCCTTTTGCATACCGAAACTGCTTTTGCCGCCTCAGGTCTGGGTGGGTCGGTCATACCGATAAGACCTGCAAAAACAAAATCCTCTTCGCGGCTGTCTTGGGTGCTGTCGGCGGTTCTGTAAGCAACGGCAATAACGCGCAGAGCCTTTTTTGCCATACTCTCATTTTGCGAAAAAATTGTGCTTTTTCTGTTTGCGGTCAGGGGCATTTCGCCGTTTGCAGAAAGATATTTCACGCATCGCGGCAAAACAACGTCGGGCGCACCTTTGATGATGAGCATGTTTTTGCCTTCAACAGTGCAAACAACAGACATTCTTTTTCTCTCTCCAGAAAACGGAGTTTCGTGGCGGCGGATATGATTTTTCGGATCTGGTTTTATACCAACGGATTTTGCGGCGGCAACTATGGCGGTTTCCGTAGGGTCGCCCGTTATCTCAGAAAGCTTGCCTTTTTTAATCTCTTTCGCGTTACTGCAGAGCGAAGCATAGAGAAGAATTTTGTGCGCGACGTCACTTTCGGCAGAAATTTCACCCGAATGTGAGCAGATTTTGGTGACGGTCATTTTGTTTTGGGTCAGAGTGCCTGTTTTATCGGAGCAGATGACCGTTGCGGCGCCGAGAGTTTCAACCGCAGGCAGAAATCTGATGATAGCGTTGCTTTTTGCCATACGCTGAACGCCCATAGAAAGAACAACCGTCACAACAGCAGGCAAACCTTCGGGTATTGCGGCAACGGCAAGGCTGACAGAGAGCATAAATGAGGGCAGAATACCGCTTTGGCGAATGATGCCGAGAAGAAAAACGGCGGCGCAGATTGCAACCGCACCGATGCCGAGTGCTTTACCGACCTTTGCGAGTCTTTGCTGAAGCGGCGTCTGCGGAGCTTCCTCGGCGGCAAGCAGGTTTGCGATTCTGCCAACTTTTGTGTTCATTCCCGTTTCGGTAACAATCGCTTTGCAATTGCCCGCCATAACGGTTGTTGAGGAATAAATCATATTTTTGCGGTCAGCCTGCGCGCAGTTTTCATCAAGAATTATCTCCGCTTCTTTTGCACAGGGTACCGATTCGCCCGTAAGTGCGCTTTCCTGCACGCGCAGAGAATTGGCGGCAATCAGCCTTGCATCGGCAGGCACCATATCGCCGCTTTCAAGGCAGATAACGTCGCCTGGCACAAGAGTTGATGCAGGAATACGTTCGCTTTTTCCGTTTCTTATGACCGAAGCGGAGGGTGCGGACATTTTCTGAAGCGCTTCAATAGCTTTTTCTGCTTTTTGTTCTTGTATAACGCCGATAACCGCGTTCAGGATAACGATTATAAGAATAACAACGGGTTCAACAAAATCGCCGTTGCCTTCGATAAAACCCGTTGCAAACGAAACAATGCAGGCAACAAAAAGAATAATCACGCAGAAATCCTTGAACTGAGCGAAAAAGCGCACAATAAATGACGGTTTATCGCGAGGCTTCAATGCGTTTGAACCGTTCTTTTCGAGGCGATTTTTCGCTTCTGTGTTGCTGAGTCCGTTTACGGCATCGGATTTAAGGGCTTGCGCCGCCTTTGCGGCGGTCATTGAATGCCAATTCATATCATCTCTCCCTTTAAAATATATAAAAATATATTCGGCAGAGCATAAAAAAATCACCCTGCAACCGCAGGGCGAATATCGGTTTATTCAGCTTTTATTTTTTCAAGGCAGGCTTTGCAGATAAACTTGCCCTCAAATTCGGTGAGGTCTTCTTCTGATTTGCAGAAGATGCAGTCCTCAATCGCTTTTTTAAGAATGATTTGTTTTCCGTCTGAAAACATCTCAACCTTGCTGCCTTTTTCAACAATGTTGAGCTCTTTTCGCAACTGCATAGGGATAACGATTCTGCCAACAGAGTCAATTTCGCGCACAAAACCGGTGAACATCGGCTGTCCTCCTTGAGTAATTATTTCGATAATAAAAATATAACATTTTTCAGGGAATTTGTCAAACAGACCTGTGTCATATATAACAAAAGCTCCCTGCCGGAAAGCAAGGAGCAATTTTATTATTTATTGAGGTCAATTCTGCCGTAGAGAGAAGCGCCTGCTGAATCTGAACGGGGAGGTCTTGAGGGAGCCGAAGCTTCGCTCTTGTTATAGCCGCCTTTATTGTAGCCGCCTCTGCCGCCTTTGTTATAGCCGCCCTTATTGTAGCCGCCTCTGCCGCCCTTGTTATAACCGCCGCTGTGTGTGGGCTTAACGCCTTCTTCGAGGGTGATAACAACCTTGCGGTCACCGTCGCTGCCGACTGAGTGAGAAGTAACGCCTTCAATTTCCTGAACTGTTGTGTGGATAATGCGGCGCTCATAGGGGTTCATGGGTTCAAGCACAACGTTTCTGCCGTACTTTCTGACCTTAGCTGCATTTTTGCGCGCAAGTGAACGGAGAGTGTTTTCTCTCTTTTCGCGGTAGTTACCAACGTTGATTGAAACTCTTCTGTAATCCTCTGTGCCTCTGTTGAGAACAAGGCGTGTGAGATACTGGATAGCGTCGAGAGTTTCGCCTCTTCTGCCGATAACCGAACCGTAATCGTCGCCGCAGTTGATGGAGATGCGAACGTCTTCATCGTTAGCTTCAACGCTGATTTCGGCATCGTTTACGCCGAGGCTTTTGAGAATGGTAAGAACATAGTTCTTTGCTTTTGCAAAGGGGTCGTCTTCAAGCTCGTATGAAGCCTTAACCTTTGCCTGTGAGCCTCCGAAAAGGCCGAAAAGTGCTTTCTTTTCTCTTTCGAGAACTTCATATTTAACATCTGCATCCTCGGGAGCTTCAAGAGCTTTGAGGGCAGCCTCTTTTGCTTCTTCAACAGTTGAGCCTGTGCCGATAGCTTCTTTAATCAAAAGTTTCACCACCAAAATTATTCGTCTTTTTTAGCTGCAATGCGCTTTGCATTTTCTTCTTTTGAACGGCGTTCGACGGTTTCATCAACCATAATTCTTGCAAGAGTCTTTTTGGGACTGTAGAAATAACCGATAATTACTGTGGAAATAAATCCGAACAAGCCGGAAGCAATCCAGTAAACGCCGATACCGATGGGGTAATTGATAACGAAATAAAGGGATAACAGGGGCATACCAAACATCATGCAACCCATCATGGGGCCGCCGCCAGCAGCGGGATTCTGCTGTTTCTGCTTAATCATTGAGTAAACGCCTGAGAGCATCGAAGTGAGGAATGAGAGAACGGGAACGAGCCACACCCAGTTTGTAACGCCTTTGTCGGTTGGCTTAACACCGAGAGAAATGCCAAAAATCTTGAAGTCAACGTTTTCAATCATAGCAAGCTGAGAAGCTTCTATGCCCTTAAGCTTGCCTTCAGCAAAAAGAACTTTGAGCTTGTCAATGTTTTCCATAACGAGAAGCTCAGCTTGAATGTTTTTGCTGTCGAGAGCGAGAGCTGACTTGAGAATTTCAACATCTTCCTTGGTGAAATGAAGGAAGTTGGTGAGAGGATAATAAATCGCACCGATAAGACCGAAAAGAATAACAAACTGGAGAAGCATGGGAGTGCAGCCTGCACTCATGGGGTTATAACCCTCACGCTGATAAAGCGCGGTGGTTTCCTCCTGAATCCTTCTCTGATCGCCTGCATATTTGGTTTGAATTTTACGGACTTTTGACTGGATGCGCTGAGTTTTTGCCATGCCCTTCTGCTGAGTGATTGATGAAGGAACCGTAAGGAGCCTTGTTATCAGTGTAAGCAGAATGATGGAAACGGCGTAGCTGCCGAAACCGATTGTCTGATAAATCCAATCAAGTAAATATCCGAAAGGTATACCGAGCACCTGATACATTATTTTTTATCCTCCGAATGTGAGTGTTTCTTGGGCGGCACCAAATCAACGCCGCCGCGAAAAAGGGGATTGCACTTAAGAAGCCTTCTGATTGCAAGAAGAGTTCCCTTGAAGGCTCCGTGGACCTCTATTGCTTCGATTGCATATTGGGAGCAGGTGGGATAAAACCTGCACATTGGCGGGAACAGAGGCGAAATACGCCTGCGGTAAAAGCGGATAAGTAGAAGTAGTAGTTTTTTCATCAGAAATTCTCTCCCGCCTGATTTCTGATTATACCGAGCTCTGTGAGATGCGAACGCATAACGGGAACGAGGTCGGTGCTTTTAGCCTTTTTGGTTTTGAACCTTGCAACAAACACAATATCCCAGTTACCGCTGCAATCGGGTGAAATCGAGGAGAATGCCGCCCTGATAATACGGCGGCATCTGTTTCTCTCGACTGCGCTGCCGAGCTTTTTGGCGGCTGTAATGCCAATTCGGCAGCCAAGACCTCTGTTCTTCACAGCATAGGTCACCAAGGCGGGGGAGGCTTTAACTTTTCCCCTGCCGTAAGCACGGTTAAACTCGGTATTCTGTTTTAAGGTTACCGGATAGGACATCTTTGAACATCCCTCTCAGAAATTAATAAGAGAGCTGCTTTCTGCCCTTTGCTCTGCGGCGGGCAAGAACCTTGCGGCCGTTTCTGTCAGCCATTCTCTTGCGGAA
>JAFXJO010000137.1 GCA_017532185.1 Clostridia bacterium
CTTCAGGTTCTTTTCTCAAGCCTTGATTATGACGATTACGTGGGCAGAATCGGCGTTGGCAGAGTTGAGAGGGGACGAATCAGAAAAAATCAGCAGGTTACTCTCTGCAAGGACGACGGTACCCGTCAGAACGTTAAGGTTTCGCGCCTTTATCAGTTTGAAGGTCTCACAAGAATTGAATGCGAAGATGCAGAAGCCGGCGATATCATCTGCGTTTCAGGCATTGAAGGCATCAATATCGGCGAAACTGCCTGCGACCCAGAACACGTTGAGGCTCTTCCTTTTATAAAGATAGACGAGCCCACCATTTCAATGAACTTTATCGTTAACGACAGTCCCTTTGCAGGCAAAGAAGGCAAATTCGTCACTTCCAGAAACGTTCGTGACCGCCTTTTCAAAGAGGTTGAAACAAACGTAAGTATGAGAGTTGAAGAAACCGAAAGCACCGATACCTTCAAAGTATCGGGCAGAGGTGAACTCCACCTTTCAATTCTAATAGAAACAATGCGCCGCCAGGGCTATGAATTCCAGGTTTCAAGACCCAAGGTTATCTTTAAGGAGCAGGACGGTCAGCTTCTTGAACCGATGGAACTCCTTATTGTTGAAGTTCCCGAACAGTATGTTGGCGCGGTTATCGAAAAACTCGGCTCACGCAAGGGCGAGCTTGAAAATATGGGCGCACGCGAAGGCGGCTCAACTCATCTTGAATTCAAAATTCCTTCAAGAGGTCTTATCGGCTACAGAGCCGAATTCCTCACAGATACAAACGGTAACGGTATTATGAACCAGCTCTTTGACGGCTATGCTCCTTATAAAGGCGACATTCAGACCCGTGAAAGAGGTTCAATCGTTGTTCACGAAACAGGCGTAAGCACCGCTTACGGTCTTTTCAACACTCAGGACAGAGGCAGACTCTTTATTCCTGCAGGTGTTGACGTTTATGAGGGTATGATTGTCGGCGAATGCGCAAAAAATGAAGATATCGTTTGCAACGTATGCAAAACAAAGCACCTCACAAACACCCGTGCTTCAGGTTCAGACGATGCTCTTCGCCTTGTGCCTCACAGCGTGCTCAGCCTTGAGCAGTGCATGGAATTCATCAAAGACGATGAACTTCTTGAGGTTACCCCCACATCGCTGCGTCTGCGCAAGCGTATTCTCTCAAAAGAGCTTCGTATGAAGCAGCAGTTCAGAAAAAAATAATTCCATAGGATATTTAATTTATGTCAAACATCAAAACTGCTGTCGCTTTAGGCAGCTTTGACGGTCTCCACAAAGGTCATATGTCGGTTATCGCCTGCGCTCTTTCTTTCAAAGAGTGTGGGCTTAATCCTCTTGTTATGCTCTTTGATGCTCACCCGTTGAAATTGCTCACAGGCAAAGCTCCCGCTGAAATTCTTCAGCCCGAATTAAGGGCAGAAATACTTGAAAGCAGGGGAGTTGACAGCGTTTTTGTTTCTTTTGAAGAAATAAAAAACCTCTCCTGCCGCGAATTCTTCACCGAAATCCTGCTCAAAAAGCTCAACGCAGGTGCAGTTTGCTGCGGTTCAAATTACCGCTTCGGCAAGGGCGGAGAAGGCGGTGTTTCAGAGCTTAAGGAGTTGTGCACAGAATTCGGAGTTGACATTAAAATCAGCCCCGAAATATGCTTTGCAGATGCACCTGTAAGCTCAACCCGTATCAGGCAGGCGGTTGAAAACGGCGATATTCCTCTTGCCAACGCTATGCTCGGCAGAGAATTCCGCTATAAATATACCGTTGTAAGCGGCGATAAACGAGGCAGACTGATGGGCGCACCGACAATCAACCAGCATTTTGGTGAGAATTTTGTTGTGCCCAAAAACGGTGTTTACGCTTCCGTAACCGTTGTTGACGGTAAGGAATATCCTTCTGTGACAAATATCGGTTTACGTCCGTCTTTTGAAAACGAGGATTTGCGCAGCGAAACCTGCATTCTCGGTTTCAGCGGTGACCTTTACGGCAGAGATATCGAAGTCAGACTGTTAAAATATCTTCGCGGCGAAATGAAATTCAGTTCAATGGAAGCTCTCGGCAACCAGATAAGAAGCGATGCCGAAGCTTCAAAAGAAATATATCGAGGTGAATGCGGCAATGTATGAAACTTGGGAACAGCTCAAAAATGACTGTATGCAGTGCAGAAAATGCGCTCTTTGTGAAACAAGAACCAACCTTGTTTTCGGCGTAGGCAACGAAAACGCAGAAGTGCTTTTCATAGGCGAAGGTCCGGGCGAAAACGAGGATTTGCAGGGCGAGCCCTTTGTTGGCAGAGGAGGCAAACTGCTGGATAAATATCTTGAAGCTGTCAACCTTGACCGCAAAAAGAATATCTATATCGCAAATATGGTCAAGTGCCGTCCGCCTCAGAACAGAGACCCGAAACCCGAAGAACAGGATGCCTGCATTCAGTGGCTTCGCGAGCAAACAAGGCTCATCCGTCCCAAGATAATCGTTTGCCTCGGCAGAATTTCTGCTCAGAGACTCATCGATAAAGATTTCAGAGTTACAAAGCAGCACGGCCAGTTCATCGAAAAGGGAGGAATCCTTTTTATGGGAACTTTTCATCCGGCTGCATTGCTTCGCAACCCTAACCAGAAACCCGATGCTCTCGAGGACTTTCTCGCGCTTGAACGCAAGATAAAAGAAATCTGCGACCACACCTATTAATCAGTGAAGAGCTAATAGAGAAGAGTGAAAAGTTAAGGGTGGGCGTTGCCCACACCCATTTTATAAAAATATCTTGATTTTTGACCTCTCGATTTCAGCCGATTACGCTGCTCCGATTTAACTCTGCATCGTTTTAAAAATTTCCATTGGCTGTAAACGGGAATTGGTGTTTTTAATTCTTTATCAGAATAATAACAGCTTATTTTTACACATTATTTTTCTTTGGTGACAATATGGAGTATATTTCCGAAAATTATGACGTTGCCGTTATCGGCGCGGGTCATGCAGGCATTGAGGCAGGTCTTGCCGCCGCGAGGCTCGGATGCAAAACGGCAGTTTTCACAATCAACCTTGACTGGGTGGGCAATATGCCCTGCAACCCGTCAATCGGCGGCACATCAAAAGGCCACCTTGTGCGTGAGATAGATGCACTCGGCGGCGAGATGGGCATTGCCGCTGACCATAACACGCTGCAGAGCCGTATGCTGAATCTCGGCAAAGGTCCTGCGGTGCACAGTCTGCGCGCCCAGATTGACCGCCGTCTTTATTCCGATTATATGAAGGCGGTTATGGAAAGGCAGGATAATCTCTATCTGCGTCAGGCTGAAATCATCGACCTTCGCAAAGACGGAGATGAATGGATTCTCAAAACACGTCTCGAAGCTCTGCACAGGGCAAAGGCTGTAATAATCGCAACGGGCACATTCCTTGCAGGCAAGGTTTATATCGGCGATATCGTTTATGACAGCGGTCCCGACGGTATGTTCCCTGCAAACGAGCTTGCCGTTGCACTCAAAAATCTCGGCGTTGCAACAAGACGTTTCAAAACAGGCACACCTCCCAGAATCAACCGCCGAAGCGTTGATATCGCTTCTCTCGAGCCGCAATACGGTGACGAAAGAATTGTTAAGTTTTCGTATGTGAGCGAAGTAGAGGTAAAAAACACCGAACCTTGCTACATAACCTATACCGGCGCCGAAACAAAGCAGGTTATTCTTGATAATCTGCACCGTTCACCTCTGTATTCAGGTAAAATCGACGGAGTAGGTCCGCGTTACTGCCCGAGCATCGAAGATAAAATCGTGCGTTTCTCCGAAAAAGAGAGGCATCAGATATTTGTTGAGCCTTGCGGTGCAAACACAGACGAGATGTATCTTCAGGGTCTTTCGTCATCTTTGCCCGAAGATGTTCAGCTTCGCATAGTGAGAAGTATTCCCGGTCTTGAAAAAGCGGAATTTCTGCGCACCGCATACGCAATTGAATATGACTGCGTTGACCCTCTTTCGCTCAAGCAGACTCTTGAATTCAAGGATTTCAGCGGTCTTTACGGAGCAGGTCAGTTCAATGGCTCAAGCGGATATGAAGAAGCTGCCGCACAGGGTCTTGTTGCAGGTATGAATGCCGCGCTCAAAATTCAGGGCAAAGATCCCGTTATTCTTGACCGCACAACGTCTTATATCGGCACTCTGATTGACGATCTTGTAACAAAAGGTTGCTCCGACCCTTACAGAATGATGACCTCGCGCTCGGAATATCGCCTTATTCTTCGCCAGGATAATGCAGACCGCAGACTGACCGAAATCGGCTACAAAGCAGGTCTTGTTTCTCAGGAAAGATATGACCGATTCTGCGAAAAACTTCGTATGATTGAAGCTGAAAGAGAAAGAATTGCAGCTCTTTCAATCCCCAAAACACCCGAAATCGATGCAATGCTTGTTTCACGTGAAACATCTCCTCTTGAAAAAGGCGTTAAAATGATTGAGATTCTGCGCAGACCGCAGATTAATTATGATGCTCTCACTCCGTTTGATAAAGAAAGACCCGACCTGCCGTTTGAAGTTTTTGAGCAGGTTGAGATTGATATTAAATATGAGGGCTATATCAAACGCCAGTTGCAGCAAATAAATGAGCTTCACCGCCTTGAGGTTAAGCGTTTGCCTGAAGACCTTAATTATAACGAAATCACAGGTCTTCGCCTTGAAGCGATTGAAAAGCTTTCAAAAATCCGCCCCGAAACCGTTGGTCAGGCTTCCCGAATTTCAGGTGTTTCGCCTGCGGATATCTCCGTTTTACTGATTTATCTTGAGAGGAACGGTATTAATTAATGTTAATAAACAAAGAATTACTTAAATCAAACGCCGCTTCTCTCGGCGTTGAGTTGAATGATGAGGCTCTCGAAAAGTTCGATATGCTTGCAGAGCTTCTCATTGAACAAAATAAAACAATGAATCTCACTGCCATAACAGACCCCGATGAGGTTGTTATAAAGCATTTTTCAGACAGCGTATCTCTTTTCTCGGTTATTAACCCCGAAAACGGTGCAAAAATCCTTGACCTCGGCACAGGCGCAGGCTTTCCGGGCATACCGCTTCTTATTACCAGACCCGATATCAATCTGACTATGGTTGACAGCACAGCCAAAAAGCTCCGCTACGTTGCCGATACCGTTGAAAGGCTCGGTCTTGAAGCAGAAACGCTCCACGCAAGAGCAGAAGAAGCAGGCAAAAACCCTGATTACAGGGAGCAATACGATATTGTCTGCTCCAGAGCCGTTGCGGCGCTGAACGTTCTGAGCGAATACTGTCTGCCGTTTGTTAAGGTTGGCGGCGTGTTTGTTGCCATGAAAAGCGCAAAAGCTGAGGAAGAAATTGCAGATGCAAAGAAAGCAATCGGCATTCTCGGCGGCAAGATTATCGATAAAAAAACGTTCACGCTCTCCGACGGCGGTGAAAGAACATTGATTATTATCAAAAAGATTTCGCAAACTTCGCCAAAATATCCGAGAGTCTCTGCCCAGATTTCAAAAAAATCTCTTTAATTTAATATTTCTTGTCATTTAACCGCGGTTTTTATCAACCGAAATGATTGGACAATCCCTCCGTCAGGTGTTATGCTTTAAGCAACGAAGCACCGAACGGGGGGATTTTTTGAAAAACGGCAAATACAAAATCGGCGGTCAGATAATACTGATTCCGCAGGAAGATATATATCCTAATCCCAACCAGCCGCGAAGGCGGTTTGATTTTGATGAACTTGAAGGGCTTGCACAAAGCATACGCCAAAACGGCATAATTCAGCCCATAGCAGTCAGAACAAACGGGCAGGGAAAATACGAACTCATTTCAGGCGAAAGACGCCTGCGCGCATCGCGCCTTGTCGGCATAACGCGTGTGCCTTGCATAATGATGGAAGCAGACGATGAAAAATCCGCCCTTTTTGCTCTGATTGAAAACGTTCAGCGCTGTGACCTTGAATTTTTTGAAGAGGCGTGCGCAATCGAAAAACTGCTGACCGATTACGGAATGAGCCGTGAGGATATATGCAAAAAGCTCGGCAAAGCTCCAACCACCATTTCAAACAAGCTGCGCTTGCTCCGTATTCCCGAAGAAATACGCCACAAAATCACACAGGAAAACCTGACAGAGCGTCACGCAAGATCTCTTCTGCGGCTTACAACTTTTAACCAGATGGAGCGCGCGATATCGATTATAGCCGAAAAAAGGCTTACCGTTGCAGAAAGCGAAAAGCTCGTCAGTCAGATAATCGCAAACGATTCGGGCAAAAAGCAGCCGCCCGTCAAGCTTTTCAAAGACGTGAGGATATTCGTAAACACTCTGAACCATGCAGTTGACACTATGCGGCGCGCAGGGATTGAAGCGGATTCCGCCAAAAGCGAAACGGAAGAATATATCGCATATATCGTTCGCATACCCAAAAGCAAAGGCTGCGTTATAAAAGCCAAAAAGAATTCGGCTTAAATTTGAGTTCCACCAATTACCATATCTTTCTCTTTCACACCCACATCCAATGCGAAAGGAGCAGGCTAAATGCCTGCTCTTTTCGCATTTCAGATGCAAAATCCCCGTGTTTCACGTGAAACATAAAAATTTACAAAAAAATGTTTCATTTCTCCGCCTGTTATGCTATACTGTTTGTGTTGTGTTGCGAAACACTCATCTTTATATAATGTAATTATTATTAGGAGAGATAAATTTGGGAAAAACCGTTGCAATTGTTAACCAGAAAGGCGGAGTCGGCAAAACAACGTCTGCCGTTAATCTCACCGCCGCCCTGGGCAGCAAAGGATATAAAGTTTTGCTTGTTGATATCGACCCTCAGGGCAACTCAACAAGCGGTCTCGGAATAAACAAAAAAGGTCTTGAATTTTCGTCTTACAGCGTTCTTATCGGCTCAAGCCAAGCTAATCAGGCAATCGTTAAGACTCCCTATCAAAACGTTTACGTTATGCCTTCAAGTATGGACCTTGCAGGCGCGGAGCTTGAGCTGGTTGAAATCCAAAAAAGAGAAGCGAGACTCCGCAACGCTCTTGCCGCAGTAAAGGATGAATTTGATTTCATTTTCCTTGACTGTCCGCCATCGCTCGGTCTTATAACTCTCAACGGTCTTTGCGCCGCAGATACGCTGATGGTGCCAATCCAGTGCGAATTCTACGCACTTGAAGGTCTTTCGCAGCTTATCTCAACGGTCAGAACCGTTAAAAGACTCTATAACCCCTATATCGATATTGAAGGCGTACTTCTCACTATGTATGACGGCAGACTCAACCTCACTCAGCAGGTTGTTGATGAGGTTAAGAAATGCTTCCCCAAAAAGGTTTATTCCACCGTTATTCCCAGAAACGTTCGCCTTTCGGAAGCTCCCAGCTACGGTCAGCCCGTTTTATATTACGATAAATCCTCAAAAGGCAGTCACGCATATCTCGATTTGGCAGACGAATTCCTCAAATTAAACGGCAGATAAGGAGAAAATATATGGCACCCAAAAAAGGCGGTCTTGGCAGAGGCATCAACTCTCTGCTTTCCGATAATTCTTTAGAAGAAAATATGTCCTCGCAGGCAGTCAAGCTGAACATTCTTGATATTGAACCTAACAAGGAACAGGCAAGAAAACAGTTTGACGAGGCGGCGCTCTCGGAGCTTGCCGATTCAATCGCACAGCACGGTGTTTTGCAGCCGCTTCTTGTGCGCCCCATCTTTGGCGGCGGATATCAGCTCATCGCAGGCGAAAGAAGATGGCGTGCAAGCCGCATTGCAGGGTTAACTCAGGTGCCCGTTATCATCAAGGAGCTTTCCGACGATGAAGCCGCGGTTATTTCTTTAATAGAAAATTTACAGCGTGAGGACCTCAACCCCGTTGAAGAAGCTCTCGGCTTTGCGAGCCTTATAAAAGATTTTGATTTAACTCAGGAAGAAGCAGCAAAAAGAGTTGGCAAATCACGTCCCGTTGTTGCAAACGCATTGCGTCTGCTCAAGCTCCCCGAAAAGGTGCTGGACTACGTGCGCGAGAATAAGCTCTCTGCAGGTCACGCAAGAGCAATCGCCGCAATCGATGACGAAAAAACCGCCCTGCTCGAAGCAGAAGCGGTTATTGAAAAAGGTCTTTCTGTAAGAGAAACCGAAAGAATGGTCAAGGCTCTCACCGCAGAGAAAAAAGCGAAAAAGCCCTCAAGGTCAAGACATTCTTTCTTTGACGAAGTTGAACTTTCGCTCAATAATTCTCTCGGCAGAAAAGCAAAGGTTATCACAAAAGAAGGCAAGGAATGCGGCACACTTGAAATCGCTTTCTTCGATAAAGATGACCTTGCAAGAATTGCGAATATCCTCTCTGCACTCGAATAATTTCAACAGGTCTGTTCATTTAGGACAGACCTGTTTTTATTCTGCCCTGACTTTATTCAGCGCTTCAAGAGGGTCAACGGTTTTGCCGTCAACCATAACTTCAACGTGCAAGTGGTCTCCGTCAGCGGACTCAACGGGAATTTTGCCGAGTGAACCGATTTTCTCGCCCTTTGTGACGCGAGAATTTTCAGGCAGAGTGCTTCCGTTTTTAAGTCCGCAATATTTAACCGTCATACCGTTTCCGTGGTCAATTTCTGCAACCGTGCCCCAGAAGCTGTCCTCATAAACTTTGGTAATAATTCCGTCTGCAACGGCATCAACGCTGTTTCCCGTTGCGCCGCCAAAATCAACGCCGTTATGCACGCGCCAATCGCCCATCGTTTTGCTCTGCACCATTTCGCCGTTGCTGTAATCCTTGATAATATCGTTGCCCATAGGCAGAGCGAAGTTACCTTTATAAGGCGCGTCTCCTTCTGTCGCAGGCTCAGTTGTTTCGTTTCTGTTATCTCTGATACCTGTTACGCCGATATCAACCGCCTGAGTTGCAGGCTCGGTCTGCTCAACGTTTCTCTCGCTCCATTTGATGCTCACCCTTGAAAATCCGGCTTCTTCAAGAGTTCCCGATTTGCCGGGAGAGAAACTGATAACCGCCGCAACCGCAACCGCAACAATACATATACCGAGCGCTGCATATATATTTCCGTTTTTAAAGTTCTTTTTCATTTTCATTCTCCTTCGAAAAGATTGCAAGGTTATTTTGGGCTTTTTTCAGTTTGATTATTCCAACGCAAAAAATTTTGGTTTTCGCAGGAAAAATTTGAAAATTTCTCTTGATACTTGTAATATTTTCTGTCATAATAATAGGGTATAATTATAAATAGACTGGAAGTGTTTTTTTGGATAACAAAAAACTTGCTCAGCTTTTGTTTCCTCATATCGATAAAACTCCCGATTACTATGAGGAGCTTTACCCCGAGAGAGGTCTTGCAGAAGGCGCAAGAGTAACAAGATTTGCTCCGTCGCCCACAGGCTATCTGCATATCGGCGGACTTTTCGGCGCTCTCGTTGACGTGCTCACCGCGCAGTCAACAGGCGGCGTTGCTTACCTGAGAATTGAAGATACCGATAAGAAGCGCGAGATTGATGACGGCGTTTCGGCAATCATCAACGGTTTTGATTATTTCGGCGTTGAATTCAACGAAGGCGTTACGGGCTTCGGCACAGAAAAGGGTGCCTACGGACCTTATACTCAGAGCCAGCGTGCTGAGATTTATCAGACAATCGCAAAGAGCCTTGTTGAAAAAGGACTTGCCTACCCTTGCTTCTGCACGGCAGAAGAAATCGGCGAAATCCGTGAACAGCAGGAAAACGGCGGCGCCCTTATCAGAGGCTATTTCGGCAAATGGGCAAAGTGCCGCGAGCTGACACTTGAAGAAATTGAAAAGAATCTTGCCGAGGGTAAGCCCTGGGTGCTTCGCCTGCGTTCAAGCGGCAGTGAAGATAAAAAGATTATCTTTGATGACGTTATCAGAGGCAAAATCGAAATGCCCGAAAACATAATCGACGAAGTTCTTCTTAAATCAGACGGTATTCCCACTTACCATTTCGCTCACGCCTGCGATGACCACTTTATGAGAACAACTCACGTTATCAGAGGCGAGGAATGGATTTCATCAGTACCCAAGCACATCGAGCTTTTCAAAGTTTGCGGCTATAAAGTTCCCAAATACGCCCACACTCCTCAGGTGCTCAAGACCGATGAAGAAACAAGCGATAAGCGCAAGCTTTCAAAGAGAAAGGACCCCGAAGCAGCAGTCGGCTACTTTGTTGAGGGCGGCTTCCCCAAAGAAAGCGTGCTTGAATATCTGCTCACGCTGATTAACTCAAACTTTGAGGATTGGCGCAGAGCAAACCCCAAAGAGGATATTTCAAAATTCCCCTTCAATCTCAAAAAGATGAGCTCAAGCGGCTGTCTGTTTGACCTTGTTAAGCTCAACGACGTAAGCAAAAACGTTATCTCCGTTATGAGCGCAAAAGAGGTTTATGAAAATATCGCAAACTGGGCAAAGATCTATGACCCCGAGTTCTATGCAATTTTCTCCGCTGACCCCGAATTCTCAACTGCGGTTATGAATATAGACCGTGAGAATCCCAAGCCCCGCAAGGATATTGCAAAGTGGAGCGAAGTTAAAGACTACGTTGCATATTTCTTCAAGCCCCTTTATCAGCCTGATTACACTCTGCCCGAAAACATTTCGGCAGACGATGCAAAGGCTATTGCAGAAAAATATCTTGCAGAATTCGACCTTGCAGACGATAAAGATCAGTGGTTTGCAAGAATCAAGGATATGTGCGAGCCTCTCGGCTTCACACCCAACGTTAAGGAATATAAGAAAAATCCCGAAGCATTCAAGGGTCACGTGGGTGACGTTTCAACCGTTATCAGAATCGCTCTCACATCACGCAAAAACACTCCCGACCTTTATTCCATAATGCAGCTTCTCGGTGTTGACGAAATCAAAGCAAGACTCACCGAAGCTGTTGCTAACTTTAAATAATAAATTGGGGCAAGGGCAAAGCTCTTCCTTAACTCTTCACTTTTCATTAAAAAGGATGTATGAACTATGGACGAAATCAATACCACTTCAAATTTTATCTATGATTTCATTGATGAAGACCTTGCAAACGGTGTTAACACAAGAATTCAGACCCGTTTTCCTCCCGAGCCGAACGGCTACCTGCATATAGGTCACGCAAAAGCTATCTGCATCGATTTCAGCACCGCTGAAAAATACGGCGGCGAATGCAATCTTCGCCTTGACGATACCAACCCTTCAAAGGAAGACGTTGAATACGTTGAAGCTATCAAAGAAGATATCGAATGGCTCGGCTTCAAATGGAACAAGGTTCTCTATGCCTCAAGCTACTTTGATTTTATCTACGAATGTGCAATCAAGCTCATCAAGAAAGGCAAGGCATACGTTTGCGACCTTTCGGCAGATGAAATCAGAGAATACAGAGGCACTCTCACAGAGCCCGGCAAAAACAGCCCCTACAGAGAGCGTTCAATTGAAGAAAACCTTGAACTCTTCGAGAGAATGACAAAAGGCGAATTTGCTGACGGCGAAAGAACTCTGCGCGCAAAAATTGATATGGCATCGCCCAACATCAATATGCGTGACCCCGTTATCTACAGAATCGCTCACGTTTCTCACCATCAGACAGGTGATAAGTGGTGCGTTTATCCCATGTATGACTTTGCTCATCCTCTTTCAGACGCAAGAGAGGGCGTAACCTATTCTCTCTGCTCTCTCGAGTTTGAAAACCACAGACCCCTTTATGATTGGTTCATCAAGGAAATCGGTTTTGAAGAACCCCCCAGACAGATTGAGTTTGCCCGTCTTAACCTCAACTACTGCGTAACAAGCAAAAGATACTGCCTTGAAATGGTTCAGAAGGGTATTGTTGACGGCTGGAACGACCCCAGAATGATTACTCTCAGCGGTATGAGAAGAAGAGGTTATCCCGCTGCAGCTATCCGCGAATTCATCAACAGAATCGGTGTTTCAAAGGCTGACAGCGTTGTTGACTACGGTCTGCTCGAAGCTTGCGTCAGAGATAATCTCAACGAAAACGCTCCCAGAGCAATGGCTGTTCTCCGTCCTCTCAAGGTTATCATCGATAACTATCCCGAAGGTCAGGTTGAATCAATCGAGGTTGAAATCAACCCTCTCAAGCCCGAACTCGGCACAAGAACAGTTCAGTTCTCAAGAGAAATCTTTGTTGAGAGAGACGACTTCATGGTTGAACCTGTTAAGAAATATTTCAGACTTTTCCCCGGCAACGAAGTTCGTCTTAAGAGCGCATATTTTGTAACCTGCACAGGCTACGAAACCGATGAAAACGGCGAAATCACCTGTCTCCACTGCACCTATGACCCCGAATCAAAGGGCGGCGAAGCTCCCGACGGCAGAAAAGTCAGAGGAACAATCCATTGGGTTGGCGCATCAGACTGCGTTCCCTGCGAAATCCGTCTTTATGACCGTCTCTTCGGCGCAGAAAATCCCTTTGTTGACGGAAAAGAAAACTATCTTAACCATCTCAATCCCAATTCTCTCGATATTCTTGAGGGTTGCCTTGTTGAAGGTTCAATAGCAAATGCAAAATGCGGCGATACCTTCCAGTTCATGCGTCAGGGCTATTTCTGCGTTGATAAAAATTCAACCGAAGATAAGCTCGTTTTCAACCGTACAGTAGCTCTCAACACATCTTGGAAATAATCGTCAGGAAAGGATTTTTGCAATGAAATACGTAATGAAAGTTATCAATGCGCTCATAGCAGCAGCAATTTTTCCTGCAGCATATTTTCTTGACCTGATTTTCGTTCAGGTCGGTACAAACGAAAATGCGCAATGGCTTATTCAACTTTTCAGCCCCAACTCACCCGGCGTCGGTCTTGAAGAAGCTCTTTCAATCCACGAAATGGTTCAGATTGTAAGAGGCGAACACGTTTATTCATATATGTATAACGGTATGTCCGGCAAATTCACCTGGCCCGAAGCTCTTGCTCCCCTCAACGCCAGACTCATCACCTTTGCGGTTTGCTTTGTTCTCTGCCTGCTGATTGCTCTCTTTATCATTGTTTTCTCAATCTGCAGCAGCAAAAAGCTTCCCGTTGCAATTGCAGCAGGTGCAGGTCTTCTTTCAGCAATCATTATGATTTCCTGCTTCAACTCTGCTGCAGGCGTTATTATCAGCGGCGAAATCCCCATGCAGGAAATTCTCGGCAGCGCAGACGGCTGGCTGACCAACATTCTTCTCGGTTTTGTTGGCGTTGACACTCTGATGCTCGGCGGCTTCCATTCCGCATTTATTATCATCTTTGTCTGCATCATCGTCTGGACAGGAGCTTTCGCTCTTGTTGAAATCGGCGAAGAAAAAGATGAACCCGTAAAAAAAGCAAAGCACTAAAAAAATTAAGGAGCTGTTTGAAACAGCTCCTTTTTTGTTATCCGTTTGACGCAAGGTCAATCGCCGTCACGCGTTTTCCTTCGCTCAATATGATATTGCTCTGCCCGTAAATCGATATCTGCAGCTCTTGCGCGGCTTTTATATAGTCAACAATCCAGACCGAGAGATTGCCCGTATGCGTCTTATATGAGTTAAAGCCTCTGCGGTTATTTTCTGAAGGTGCAGTCTGACTGATAACGTTAAATTCAAACCATTTGCCTGCCATCGCCTCGGTACCCAAAGCCATAAGCTGAAGCTCCGAATAATCCGTCTCAACGTAGGGATAAAGCGACTGCATAATTGCCTTAAGCTCATCAACAGAGGAGCTCTTGATTTCTTCAAGGCAGGCAGCAATAAGCCTTCTCTGGCGTTCGGTTCGCTGTGCCTCACCGTCAAGCTTGCGTATTCTTGCAAAATAAAGAGCCTGCGCACCGTCAAGCTTAACGTTTTTGCCGCTGGGTACTCTGTGAGAGCTTGTGGAGCAGATATATTCCGATTCTGCCTGAGTAACCTCAACCGTCACTCCGCCCAGTGCATCAACAATGCTCATAAAACCTTCAAAATCAAGAATAACGTAATGGTCTATTCTTATTTTATAGTTATCCTCGATAACCTCTTTCAGTTTTTCAGCGCCGCCCCACGCATAGGAATGGTTGGTTTTATCGTATCTCTCATCTCCGTCTATATTCATATAGGTGTATGAATCACGCAGAAAAGAGGTGAGAGTGATTTTATGGTTTCTCTTATCGATTGAAACAAGAATTGCCGCATCGGAACGGCTTGAGCCGTCAACGTAATCCTCGCCGATGAGCAGAATATTCTCAATATTGCGGCTGTGCATCTTATCGCCGCCGTTCGTTGCCCAGCTTTTAACAAGCTCTTTAACGCTCGTTGCTCCCGTTATATCGTTAATGGGACTGAACTTAAGATGTTCTTCTTTGATAACCGGCTCTGCAGTCATCGGTTCATTATCCGCAACCGTCTCCTCGTTTTTTTCTCTGTAGCTTTCGGTATTCAATGCGTTAGTTTTATCTGTATTCTCATTTTTTGTGCAGGCGGCAAAAGAAAAAATCAGAATCACCGTCAACAAAAGCGCAACAAAGTTTTTCACTTTTTTAACCTCCCCCGAACATACGCTGAATTATTATATATCGGAATTATACTATATATACGGCAAAAAAACAAGAAAACAAATACATAAAAAAACGGGCCTGAATCAGACCCGTTTTTCATTCATAATCAGGAAAACATTGCTTCGAGATTTGTAAAGTTGGCTTTATCTGCGGTTGTAAGCGTTACAACAATAACGATATCGTCAATAACTCTGATATACATATTCTGATAAACCGAATCGTTAAGAACGAGAGGCATAAGATAATATGTCTGACCGCCGAAAGATTTAGCCGTTACGTTACCGAAATCGTAATATACGCCTGACGATGCATAGCTTGCAAGCTCTTCCTTAAGCATTTCGGCATATTCATATTCATCCAGACCGATTTCGCCCGAACCGAACATAACGAGCACGTTTGAGGTTGAATCGGCACTTTCCGCCATCATATCATAAATACATGCCTGCTTTGCAAGAGCCGCTTCCAGATCGGTTACGTTCATTAAATCAAAGCCGGCGTTTACGCTTTCCATAAGTTCTTTGTCAGAAGAAAACGTCCAGTCATAGGGTTTGTTGAACGTGATATCGGCAAAAGCGTTTTTATAAACGTCGCCTGTGATTGTACCTCTCGAAAGCTTGTTTTGTTCAACAGGAGGAGTGACCTCAACGGGAGGTACGGGATTAACGGGAGAAACGGGATTAACAGGAACCGCCGCTTCAACAAACATTGCTTCTATTTTATCAAATCCGTTTGCTTCCTTAACCGTAACGGAAACCAGGATAACAATTTCTCCCTCTATAGTCATATAGTATTTCTGGTAAACAGATGAACCGTTGACCTGTGCGGAAGCCACGGAGCTGTAAAAAGACTTACCGCAAAGCTTGTCTTTTTTGAGCGAACCGAAAGAAAGAGTAATTCCCGTTTCCTCGGACATTTTTTTGAAATTCACAAAATATTCTTCGATTGTAATATTTTCGCTGTTTGTTGCTTTGAGATTTTCAAAAGCGAAAATAACGTTTTCGCCCGAGGGTGATACTGCCATAGCGTCATAATAAGAGGTGTTTTTCAGAATCGCTTCGTCAATATCCATATCAAAAAGCTCTAAGCTCTGACCTACTGTAGCAGAAAGCTGTTCATCGGAGGCAAAGGTCCAGTCTGTGGGCTTTGTGAATGAAATGCCTGAAAACTCGTTGGTATAAGTATTTGCGCTGATAACGCCTTTGGAAAGCTTCTTTTCAACAGGTTTTTCTATTATATCTTCATTTTCATCAATTTCAACCGACTGAGTTTCTTTTGGCTCCTTATCCTTTTTCTTCTCATCGTTATCTTCTTCGCCGCAGGCAGCAAAGCTGAAAAGCATGGCAAGAGCCATAAGGATTGCAAGAATCTTTTTCATTTCAGATTCCTCCGAATAAAATATTTGACAGAACCGGTAATTTCCTGTCATAATTTGATTATACAGCAAACTTTTAAAAATACAATGATTTTTTTAAAACTTAATAAATCAATAATAATCTTCAAAAATAAGAAGAGGTCGGTTGCCCGACCTCTGATTTTTATCCTATCCAACCGAACAGAGTGTTGAATATGTTTTTAAAAAACTCAACGATTTTCTGCCAGAAGGTAAGCTCTTTTTCTCCTTCATCAGGCTTATCGTTGCCCTGAATATGTACCCACTTATAGTTTGTTGCATCAAGCGGATTATATTCAACGCTGTTGCTTCCGTCTGCTTCATAGCTTGCGGTTACGGTAACACCGTCACCGAAAACGGGTGTTGCTTTGCAGTTGATTGCAAAATAATCCGAGCAAATAAGGGTCAGACTGCCGCTGCCCGAGAATTTCTGATTGATGTCACACTGAAGAGCAGGCGCCTGAGCGCAATCAATTTTGTTTTCGCCCTCGAGAACGATATTTACGCAACCAATAATGCGAAGCGGCATAGCAAACTCCGCATCCTTGAGAGTGAGAGTGTTTGTCATCCGGTCATAGTGAATATTCCAGTTATTCTTTGTGCCGAAAGTTACGGAGCCGTTGACGGTCTTAAAATATCCGCCATAGATATTCTCATAGGGATTGAAAATGCTGTTACCCGAATTGATATAAACAGCGGAATAGCTGACAGAATCGGGCGTAATTTTTGCGCTCATAGAACCCGTATAAATCTGATTGTTGCGGTCATTATTTATGAGTGCGTTGTTATAAGCAATCGCACTTCCCGAGCCTGTTGAATCAGTGATAACGGTGTCAACGTAACTGTTGAGGCAGATAAATCCGAATGCAAAAATTCCGCAGGTTGTGTTGATGCCGCCGCTTTGAGCAATATTCACGTTGCTCGAGTCAATCAAAACCGCATAAATGTTGAAACCGTATGAAACGGCGCAGCCTTTAAAATTCATTTCAACGTCGGAATCAAAAAGCTTTGCAGTGCAATTTTCAGGTTCATCAAGAATGCCGAAAGCATAATAAATATCTTCAAAATCAACGTTAAAATAAGAGTCTTCTATCAAAACTTCGGGAGCTTCAATGCCTGCAACGGTAACCTTTCTGCTTGCCTTTCCCTTGCCGCTTATGCTGACAGAGGTGGAAGAAATATGCAAACTGCCGTTTTCTGAAAAAATACCGCAGCAATCCGCTTTGTTTTCAATCTTTATTGAAAGCTCGCCGCCGCCGTAAATAACAAGGTTGCCCTTGAGAATCTGAATTGCGGCGGTTTCTTCCTTAACGGTTCGTGTGTCGGAAACAACTCTGATTTCGTTTTCGCCTTCAAGAAAAATCTCGGTATCGCCCGAGGTTGCAATGCCGCAGCTTCTGAAAATATCGTGAGAACCGTATTTTTCAAAATCCGTTGAAACGAGTTTTGCATCTTTCAACGTAATTTTTGAATTCTCGGCTTCATAGGCGATATTATAATTTTCCGCAGTGCCGGGAACAGCCTTGCCGTTTGAATCGGTGAGCCAATATCCGCTTTCGTTTGTTGCAACTCCGCCAAAATAAACAAAATCGGGCAGGGAGTCATAGCTCTCGGCAAATGCGGGCAGACAAACAGTTACCGCCATAATGAGCGATAAAAGCACCGCAATAATTTTTTTGGTTGATGTTTTCATAACGGTCTCCTTTCGGTTTATACCAAAGTTTATAGTTATTCTAATGCGCCGAAACCGTTTTTTCCACCAACCGAGGTTTACATTTATAAATTGTATAAAAAATCGGGAGCAACTGTTGGTTGCTCCCTAAATAAATCAGTTTTCTTTTTTGTTTTTAAAATTCTTTACAGCGTATCTGATAACCCACGCAGCAAGCGCAAGCGGAATAAGAATAACCGCAAAAATTACGAGCTTTTGCATCGGAATATATTTATAAAGTCCGTCTCCGAGGATAGTGAAAAGAAAAACTCTGGGCAAAATACCGCCGAGTGAAACCGCCGTATACTGTCCGAAAGGTGTGCGCATTGCGCCAAGAAGCAGGCTTACGATATCAATCGGGAATACCGGCAAAAATCTGATTGCAAGCAAAGCCGAGACCTTGTTTTTGCTCTGCATTTTCAGAAGCTTTTCGCCGTATTTTGTGCTCTCAACCTTTTCAACAACCTTTTTGCCGCCCATAAGCTTGCCGAAAATATAGGTTGCCGTAACTTCAAGCGCAATTCCCGCGGTGTTGATAAGCAACGCAACCCACCAATCAAACGCCATACCGACTGCGATATAAACAATTGAAGCAGGCACAACAAAGGTGAGCGATTTGAGCAGATAAACGCCGAGAATGCTGATAACCGCCACCGCAAACGTACCCGATGCATCAACAATGGCGCGCACGTCAATATTTTTAAGTTCATCGTATTTCCAGAAAATCACGGCAATAATAACAAACGAAACCGCAATTCTTGCCGTAAGACCGAGAACGGTTTTTAATTCAAGCTTTTTATTTTTCAAAATTTTTCCTCCGATATATCCGTTTCACCTGTTAATAATAACCTATTATACTCGCTAAAGCAAGAAAAAAACAAATTATTAACAAATTTTTTATAGACACAGCAAAAATACTATGTTATACTGTTTGGGTATACGACCTTAATGGAAGGAGAGAATGAGCATGATGACTGCAAAAGAAAAAATCCAGAGAGCCTCGGCATCAGTTGCTTTTGACGGTATTTTTAAGTACGTCAAAAAGAACCCCGCAGAAAATCTCATAAAACTCATCAATCTTTCCGAAAAGCTTATCGGCGGCACTTTTCCCGCAAAAAATTTTGAATCTTTCCGCAAAGCAGTTCTTGATGAGAATAACGTCTGGAACCGTTTTGCAATGAATATTATCAACGAGGTTGACCCCGACGTTATCAAAAAGATGCTTCTTGCTCTGGGTCTTGGCGCAGGCGTTAACGGCACAAAAGCTGTTCGCGAAAACAGAGAAAAATATAAGTGCAACGTGCCTTTTATTCTTCTTTTTGACCCCACAAGCGCCTGTAACCTGCATTGCAAGGGATGCTGGTCGGCAGAATACGGCCATAAATCCAATCTTTCTCTTGATGAAATGAAGAGCATCGTCAATCAGGGCACTGCGATGGGCACACATCTTTATATGCTCACAGGCGGCGAACCTCTTATCAAAAAGGATGAGATTCTCGAAGTTTGCCGCGAAAATCCCGATTGCGCTTTTCTTGCTTATACAAACGCAACCCTCATCGACCAGGCTTTCTGCGATAAAATGAAAGAGGTCGGAAACCTCACTCTTGCCCTCAGCATCGAAGGCAACGAAGAAAATAACGATTTCCGAAGAGGCAGCGGCGCATACGCAAAAACAATCGCAGCGATGGATCTTCTCAAGAAAAACGGTCTGCTTTTCGGCATTTCCGTTTGCTACACAAGCAAAAACGTTCCATCTGTTACAAGCGATGAGTTTATGGACCTTATGGTTGAAAAGGGTGCAAGATTTGCTCTTTATTTTGCTTATATGCCCGTTGGTCACGATGCCGTTCCCGAGCTGATTCCTCAGCCTGACGACAGAGTTCATATGTATAAGTGGCTCCGTCAGGTGCGTAGCAGCAAAACAGGCAAACCCATTTTTGTTATGGATTTCCAGAACGATGCTGAATATGTCGGCGGCTGCATCGCAGGCGGCAGAAATTATTTTCATATCAATTCCGAAGGCGATATGGAGCCTTGCGTTTTCATTCATTATTCCGATTCAAATATCAGAACGCATACTCTGCTTGAAGCGCTCAAAAGACCGCTTTTCCAGGCATATTACCGTAATCAGCCTTTCAACGATAACCATTTAAGACCTTGTCCGATGCTTGAAAACCCCGATTGTCTGCGCAAAATTATTGCTGAAACAGGCGCAAAATCAACAGACCTCATCGCTCCCGAAAGTGCAGAAACTCTCTGCTCAAGATGCGATAAGTTTGCCGCCGCCTGGAAACCCGTTGCAGACGACCTCTGGAATTCAACAAAGCATCCGAATCCCAAAACACAGTTTTACCGCGACACTCCCGAAGGTAAAGCGGCTCTTGAAAAATCAGAATAATTCAGTCTCTCAGGGGTGCTGACTTTTTGTTGGCTGAGATTATACCCTCAAACCTGATCCCGGTAATGCGGGCGTAGGAAAAAGGCTTTAGTGCATATTTTTTACGCTCGGTGTTTTTCTCACCGAGCGTTTTTTATTTGAATGTGTGCAGTCCTTTATAATATACGGCACCGCAAAAGAAAGGAAGTATATTATGCAGAAAAAACTGAACAAAACCCATTCTCTTGCCGAAAGCGCAATAATGCTTGCCCTCTCAATTGCTCTTTTTGCTGTTTCTGACGCAATTCCGTGGCCCTATGCCTATGGCGGCGGCTTCAGTCTCTTCGGTCAGGTGCCGATTATCATTGTTTCTTACCGTCACGGACTTAAATACGGACTGATTGCTTCAACAGGTCTTGCCCTTTTTGAGATGATGATGGGTTTCAAGAATTTCAGCTACGTAAGCGGTCTTGTTGCCTGGTTTATCGTTGCGTTTGCCGATTATATCATCGCATTTGGTTGTCTCGGTCTGGGCGGAATTTTCAAAAATAAAATCAAAAACCAAACTGCCGCACTCGTAACAGGCGGACTCATTGTTTGCTTTATCCGTTTTCTCTGCCATTTTGTAAGCGGCGTAACAATCTGGAGTGGTTATGCGCCCGAAAATATGCTCGTTGGCGTTTATTCACTTGTTTATAACGGCTCATATATGCTCATTGAAACGATAATAACCGTTATAGGTCTTATCGCAGTAAGCACCGCTTTCAATTTCAGAAAAAAGAATCTTGCATAAACTTTAACCCCGTGTAAAAAACACGGGGTTTTCTTATTCTTCGGGCCACCAATCGCTTTGCCAGATGCGCTCCGCAACGGTTTTTCTGATTTCTTCAACCTTTTTAAAATTCATTGCTTCGATATAAATTTTTTCAAGCTCATCGTGGATTTCTTTTGCAGATTTAAGGGCGGAAAAAGCTTCGTCAATCAGCTCTTTTGACGCTTTTTTGGCAAAATTCAGCTTTGCTTTGTTGCTTCTCAGACCGTCGGAATCATAAAATCTTCTCAGAGAAATAAATTTTGCATTTTCAGGGCAGGGGGAGCAAAATCTGTCTTTTGTAAAAAATCCGAGACCGATTTGCGGAATAATAATGTGCCGTATTTTTTTATCATTTGCAATAAACGGGCTTGAAATAACGTTGAAACCCGAAGCAAGCGCATAGGTGCGAATTTCGCTGATAACAGTTGACGCCGCAATGCCGAAATCGTCTTCAAAAACGATTTTTTTATCACAGAGAGCATCAACTGTATCGTTAAGAAAATAATATCCTTTCGGTGTAATCGCATCAAGCAAACGGAGCTTTTCAAGACCTATTTTTCCTGACGGTCTTTTAAAATAACGCGCAGAAATTCTTGCCGCATATCTCTCAAGTCTGCGTTTATCAAAGTGCTCGCGGCAGATTTTTTCGCCGTCGCCGTAAATAGAAAAAGCTGATTCAATAAATCTGCGGCTTCTGCGGTGGCAAGCCTTGTTTTTATCGGTCAGTTCAATTATCTTTTTTCTGTTTTCACGCAGTTTTTGTTTATCCCAACATTCACCCAGAGGAATAATTTCGCCCGTTGCGCCCGGATAATCGGGGTCCATTGTGTGCGGTGAGGTTGCATCTGCAATACAAACACGAAGCGACGGAATTATAATGCCGTCAAGTGAATCGGGGTCTGATGAACAATAAATTTTTTCGCAACTGATATCCTTTTTTTCAATTTCTTCGGCAATTTTTCGCATAAATGAAGATTTGCCCGTACCCGGTCCTCCTTTTATAAAAAAAGTATATTGACCTTCAATTTTAGGGGTAAGCTGATTGAAAAGAGAAAAAAATCCGTTCTTGCCGCTTGAGCCAAGAAAATATGCCTGATTCATAATCTGACCTCCTATATTAGCAGGATATTCCAAAAAGGGTTAAATTGTGAAAAAAACAAGGTGTTTTTATTATTATTTTTCAAAAATAAGCAACAAAACCAAAAATTTCACTTGATATTATTATAAATATAATATATAATATATCGGTAAGCTGAATAAAAGCAGACAAGAGCTTTATTTTGGTCATGTGGCGTGTGGGTCCTGTGCGACAGGATACCGTGAACCATGTCAGGCGGGTGAACCGAGCAGCATTAAGCGGACAATTTTGTGCGCCACAGTCTGCCTGCCGCCATATGACCAAGACAAAGCTCTCTTTTTTTAAAGGAGTGAAAAGAATGTATCAGGCTTTATACAGAAAGTGGCGACCCAAATCCTTCAGCGACGTTTACGGTCAGCCTCACGTTACAAAAACGCTTCAGAGCCAGCTTGAAAGCGGCAGAATTTCTCACGCCTATCTTTTCACAGGCTCAAGAGGTACAGGTAAAACAACCTGCGCAAAAATTCTTTCAAAAGCGGTAAACTGCCTTAATCCCGTTGACGGAAATCCCTGCAATGAATGCGAAATCTGCAAAGGCATTGAAAACGGCTCAATTCTTGACGTTATTGAAATTGACGCCGCCAGCAACAACGGCGTTGATAATATCCGCGATTTGCGCGAAGAAGCAAATTTCACTCCCGTTAATGCAAAATACAGATTTTATATAATCGACGAAGTTCATATGCTCTCAATCGGAGCATTCAATGCTCTTCTCAAAACTCTTGAAGAGCCGCCCTCACACGTTATTTTTATCCTTGCAACAACAGAAATACATAAGCTGCCCGCAACAATTCTTTCGCGTTGCCAGCGCTTTGATTTCAAACGTATTTCTCCTGAGGATATAACTGCAAGACTCGTTTACGTTGCAGAAAAAGAAAACGTTACTCTCACAGAAAATGCCGCGGCATTGATTGCAAGAATTGCCGACGGCGGTATGAGAGACGCTCTTTCTCTGCTTGACCGTTGCTTTGCAATGGGTAACTATATTGATGAAGACGCTGTCAGCGCCGCTGCAGGCATCGCAGGCACCGTTCATCTGTTTTCTTTCTCAGAATTCGTTGCAAAAGGTGATTTTACCTCAGCTCTCAAGCTTGTTTCAAGGCTTCATAACGAATCATGTGACATTGACTCTCTCTGCACAGAGCTGACTCTTCATTTCAGAAATCTTATGGTTGCAAAAACCGTTAAAGATTGCGACGGACTTATCGTTTGTTCAAAAGATGAGCTTGAAAAAATAAAATCAAGAGCAAACGAGCTGAAACTTTCAAAAATTCTCGGATGTATCGAAATTCTTGAAAAAGCGGCGGCAAACATCAAAAACGCCGTCAACAAAAAAATTCAGCTTGAAGCCGCAGTTATAAAAATGTGTTCTCCCGTTTCTGCAGGCAGTGCAAACGAAGAACTTGAAGAAAGAATTGCTTTTCTTGAAAGCAAAATAAATCTTCTCGCAAGCGGAAAAACCGTTCAGACACCAAAAGAGACAGCTCCCGCGGTTTATACACCCGTTGCTCCTGCAGAAGAAACGAAAGCTCCCGTTAAATCTGAGCCTGAAATTCAGGAAGAAAAAACGGAACCTGAAAAAACGCAGGAAAAGCTTCCCGAGCCTCAGACTCCCTCTGCATCGGTTATTGATGACGGTCCTTTCTATAATTGGTCTGACGTTCTTGAAGCTCTCAAAAAATATGATATTCCGCTTTTCGGAATTCTCGCAGGCTCAAGCGCGGTTATCAAAAACGGCAGAGTAATTATCAATTCCGAAAATCCGACTTTGTTTGATTTTATCTGTGCGGATACTCATTCAAGAGAACTTGCAAGAGCAATTTATGACGTTCTCGGTCAAAAAATGAAAATTGCGGTTTCTAACACTGAAAAGGTTAAAACAGAAACCAATCCGCTTGATAATCTCAAAAATAAAATAGGTAATTTTAATAACAATTAATATACGGAGGAAAAAACAATGAAAGCAAGAATCCCCAACGCTCCTCAGGGCGGCAATATGATGAAAAAAATTCAGGAAATGCAGGAAAATATGCAGAAAATCCAGCAGGAGGTTGAAGCAACCGAGTTTTCTTCTTCCGTAGGCGGCGGCGCAGTTGAAGTTATTGTTAACGGCGCTCACGAGGTTACCGCAGTTAATCTTAAGCCCGAAATCGTTGACCCCGAAGATATCGAAATGCTTCAGGATCTCATTATTTCTGCTTTCAATGAAAGCATCCGCAAGGCTAACGAAGCAATGGAAAAAGGTATGGAAAGAGCTAAGGGCGGTCTCTCCATTCCCGGTCTGTTTTAATGAGTGGCTTTACACCGTCGCTTGATAAACTGATTGAACAGTTCGCAAAGCTTCCGTCAGTCGGCAAAAAAAGCGCCCAAAGGCTTGCATTCCATATTCTCGCAATGAGCGATGCCGATGCCAAAGCTTTTACTCAGACGATTGAAACCGCAAGAAGCTCCATCAAGCGTTGCAAAATCTGCTGTAATCTCACAGACAGCTCCGTTTGCACTGTCTGCTCTTCAAAATCAAGAGATAAATCGGTTATCTGCGTTGTTGAAGATCCGAGAGACGTTATCGCAATTGAGCGTACACACGAATATAACGGTCTTTATCACGTGCTTCACGGTGTTATTTCGCCGATGAACGATATAAACCCCGAAGATATCTGCATTAAAGAGCTGATAATGCGTCTTGGTGACGATACCGTTAAAGAGGTTATTATGGCAACAAACCCAACGGTTGAAGGCGAAGCAACGTCAATGTATATTTCCAGGCTGATTAAACCTCTGGGTGTGAGCGTAAGCCGACTTGCTTACGGCGTACCCGTTGGTGCAGACCTTGAATATGCCGATGAATTCACTCTCATCAGAGCAATGGAAGGCAGAAAAGAACTTTAAAGTTTTCCACATATTTATACTTTTCCACACACGGGTTTTCCACATATTAACTTTGTCAGAAATTGTCAGGTTAATAACTCAGAGTTTTCCACCACGGTGTGTAAAAAATTCAAAGCCCGAATCCGTTTATTTTCAACGGTTACATAAGTTATTCCATATTTTAACGCACACTACTATTACTACTATTAATTATGATATGATACGAATGATATATAAAGAAAAATCATTCAGCTTTTCAAAAATATGCTTTTTCATGCAGTGAAAAAGTGTAAAACTTCAGGAGGCATAAAATGAAAGTAATTTGTAATGCACTTGAGCTTTCCGAAGCTTGCCAGAACGTTTCAAGAGCAGCTTCAACAAAAACGGCTATCCCTGCAATAGAAGGTATTCTTATGGTTGCAAAGGACGGTCTTCTTACCCTCACAGGCTATGACCTTGAAATGGGTATCAAAACCGTTATTGCAGCAAGAGTTGAAGAAGAAGGCGAACTCGTTCTCAATGCCCATATGTTCAGCGAAACTCTTCGCAAGCTGCCTGAAAGCACAGTCAGCATTGACAGCGATTCAAGACATATAGCTTCAATAACAAGCGGTGAATTTGAATCAACTCTTATCGGTATCTCATCTGAAGAATATCCCGAGCTTCCTTCTGTTTCGGGCGGTTATCAGATTGACGTTGATGAAAACGTTCTTAAAGATATGGTAAGAAAGACTATTTTCTCCGCCGCAATTAAAGACAGCAAGATTGTTCACACAGGTATTAAGTTTGAGATTGAAGAAAATCATCTCCGTCTTATTGCTGTTGACGGTGTGCGCCTTGCAATCAGAAACGAAACAATCGCTTATACGGGCGAAAATCTTTCATTTGTTGTGCCTGCAAAAACGCTTTCAGAAGTTGTTAAGCTGATGAATTTTAACGAAGATCCTGTTACAATCGAGGTTGGCAAGAGACATATCATCTTTGACATTAACGGTTACAGCGTTATTTCGCGTCTTCTTGACGGCGAATTTCTTAATTACAAAGCTGCAATTCCTTCAGCAACAAAAACCGTTATCAACGTTGATACAAGAAGCCTTATTGACAGTATCGACAGAACGTCTCTTATCATCACCGATAAAATCAAGAGCCCCGTTAAGTGCGTTTTCGGCGATAATATGATTAAGATTTCGAGCATCACTTCTCTCGGCACTGCAAACGATAAGCTGCCTGCTAAAATCGAAGGTGATGACTGCACAATCGGTTTTAATAATAAATATATGCTTGATGCACTTAAGGTTTGTGACACCGATGAGGTCAGAATTATGCTCAACGGTGCAATTGCTCACATTCTTATCACTCCTCCCGAGGGTGATGAATTTATCTTCCTTATTCTTCCCGTGAGGTTGAAAAATGAAAATTAAAGTTAAAGTTGCAGAAAAGCAAAAAATTACAAAAAAAATTGATACCGATTTTATCAGACTCGATGCATTCCTTAAGA
>JAFXJO010000138.1 GCA_017532185.1 Clostridia bacterium
GCTATAACACCAAGGCTGTGGTTGTTTGGTTTATGTATATGCTCTTAAGTATGTTCCTCTGCTTCTATAATGAAAGCTACACCTATTTTCAGCAAATCATAACCCCGAATGCGCAGGAAAGAGCAACCGTAATGAGCATTTCGCAGGTTATCTATTCCTTTGCACCAACCGTAACAAACCTCTTTATTCCTCTTATCGCAGGCTGGACCTGGGGTCTTAACAATATCTGGACCTACAGGGTAATCCACCCGATTTTCACGGTCATCGGACTGATAATCGGCACATTTTTCTTCGGCAAGGTCAAAGAAAGGCTTATTCTGCCAAAGAAAAAGCCCGAGCCCGTCAGAATGCTTGATGCTATCCGTGAGGTTGCAAAAAACAAATATTACTGGATAATTCAGGTAGCTGCTTGGGTTGTGTTTCTTGAATCGGGCTACGGCATTGTTCTTAACTGGTCTTTTGTTTACAGTCACGGCGGCGAATACGAGGGTATGCTCGGCGTCGCAAACACCGTTATAGGCAACGCCGCTCTGTGGTCAATGCTTCTTGCGCCGCTTGCAATCAAGCTTATGGGCAAAAGAAATCTACTCATCACGGCAAACTCAATTAACATTGTTATTCTTCTTATTCTTTATTTGGTTTACCAAAACCTTGTTCTTATCTGCGTTCTCTGGTATATCAACACATTCATAAACACCTTCTGGAATATTGTTCAGCATCAGATAAGCGCAGATATGAAGGATTATCATCAATGGAAAACAGGCGTGCGCGTTGACGGTCTTTTCGGCCCTCTGGGTATGATAGGAACGGTTATCGGCTTCTTTACGGGTATGGTTTACCCTGCTGTTTATGAGCATATGGGTCTGCTCGATAACTACGATGTTCTTTATAATGACACAATGCGAAACAACCTTTTTGAGGTGCTGATTTTATGCTCGGCACTCGGTGCATTGCTCAACCTTATCCCCTTCTGCTTCTATGACCTGACCGAAAACAAGCATAAGGCCTATGTTGATGTTCTTAAAATCCGCGCAATGTTTGAAAACCACGCACTCGGTGCTCTTGAAAAAGAAGAACTCGCCGAGGCTATGGAAATTATAAATCAGGCAAAAACTTATTACGGCAAAAGCAAGGTTACCGTTGATAAAAAGGCTGATAAAACAGTTAAAATGGCGGCAAAAGAAAATAACCTTGCGATTGAAAGAGCAGATATCATTATGCAGGATCTTAACAAGTTTTCAAGCGCCGCAGGCAAAGCAAAGCTTGCACAGGCAGAAAAAGATGTTAAAATGGGTCTTATGCATTGCTATGATAACGCAAAGCAAGAGCTTGCCGCCGCAAAAGCAATGCCCAAAGGCACAAAGGAAGAAAAAGAAATCCGCTCCGATGCAATCAAAAATGCCCGAGTCAAAAAGGAAGCGGCTGCGCTTATCAGCAAATACGGCATCGAAAACATCACAGCTCCCGACGAAGCAGTCAAAGAAGAAATCATCAACAGAGAAACAAATAATTTTGTTGACAGCATAAAGCTCAGGCAGGACCTCAGAGCTTATCTCAAAGCGGCTTCGGTTTATGCGAGAGTTACAAAGCCTTATAACAATGCGCAAAATCTTATTACTCAGGCAGAAAACTACACACATTTTGAAGAGCTTGAAGGCATCTATGCCGCTGCTCTTGCAGAATAAAAAGCAAAAGGAAAATGATTATGACAGTATTTTTTGAAAGAATCGCGGCTTTTTTCACTTCGCTGATGCTGATGATCTGCAATTTTCTCGGAATCGGAAGCGCTCCGCTTGTTGAACCGGTTGAAAATTTCAGAATCACAACATATGTCAGGGGCGAATATATTCAAAACGAAAACGCCCTTAACGCCGAGGATTTTGATATCGTAACAGATGTTATTCTTTTTGAATGCGCATCGTTCAACAGCAAGGGCGAGGTTATCTGCAACGAGCCGATACTCGAAACTGCTCTTACCAACCTTCGCAAGGCTATCGGCGAGAGAGATATTCACCTCACGCTCAATCTTCTCGGTCCTTGGGGCATAACGGATTCAAACGTTTGGGAAGAACAGATGGAAGCCCAGAGCGCAGAACATAATAAAGCCTTCACAAGCGGCGTGCTTGAGGATAACATTGTTGCCGTTCTTGATAAATACGGCTTTGACGGCGTTCATTTTGATTATGAATATCCGATTTCGAACGAGGCTTGGAAACATTATAACAACTTCCTCGTTTCGCTTGATAAAAAGCTCGGCGATTATACTCTCGGCGTTGCAGGCAATTATTGGAATATCAAATTCACAACCGCCGCAATCGAAGCGATTGATACCTTTGAGGTTATGCTCTATGATATGGTTGACGAAGAAGGCAAGCACGCCACATATGAAGATACCGTTTGGGCGGCTCAAAGGATCGGCATCTACGGTATGCCGTTTGAAAAGGTGAATATCGGTCTGGCATTCTATTCGCGCCCCACGGATATGTCGGCATATTGGTACGGCTATAACGGCTGTTACGACGGCATTGACGAAAACGGCTGGTATCATTGCGATGTTACCGATAAGGATTTCTGGTTCAATACGCCCGATGTTATTGAGAGCAAAACGGAATACGCAATCAACAACGGCTTTGGCGGCGTTATGATATGGCATTATAACTGCGACCTCCCATCCTCTCACGAGGGCTCACTTTTGAGGGCAGTCAACAAAGCGATTGAGAATAATTATTAATTCAAAAAGCAAGGCGTTCATCAGAATACCTTGCTTTTTAATATATGAGTTTATCAGGTTGTTGTTTCAACAGGTCATTTTAACAATTCTATCTATGCAATAAAAAAGCAGACAACACTTTTGTGCTGTCTGCTTTTTTGGTCCGAGTGGCGGGACTTGAACCCACGGCTACCAAGAAAAATACAGTCGCCTTGCTCGCTTGGAGCGCTTCGCAATTCTCCTTATTTTTCTCTTCCTCCGCCTCGCTTCTTCCGCCGCCGGCGGCGCTCGGCTCCGTCACCTGGTCCCTCTCGTTGCTCCGCGACTTGCAAGAGGCAGTGGGTTCATTCTCCATCAAA
>JAFXJO010000139.1 GCA_017532185.1 Clostridia bacterium
ATATGCCAAAAAGCCTGCAGACCGAAATCTGCAGGCTTTTATCATTTATACAAGCGGAACGCTGTGATCGTAAACGGGATACCATTTTGATGAACCGAAGTTTCTTGCTCTGAAAAGAACCTCGTCTTCATAAACTTCCATCTGGAAGCCCATTCCGCCCCACGGCACACCGTAGCGGTTAACAATCATGTATGTGGGCAGATTAACGTAGTTAACGCCGTTGATTGTTTCAACGCATGAAAAACCAAAAACATTCTCAACAAGGGGTCCGTTGAGACCGGTATGAACGTGACCGCTGATGAAGAAAACGTTTTCATACTTTTCAAGAATCTGCTGAACTCTGTCGCTGCAGTCGCCGAGACCGCCGTCTTCCCAGATTTTATCCTGACCGTTAACGCCTTCAACGGGAACGTGGCAAACAACAAACATCGGCAAGCCTCTGTCTGCAGCCTCTGCAAGAGAATCATCAAGGAACTGATACTGTTCCTCTGCCATATCGGGATGGTCCCAGGTATCTTCGCCGTCATCGCAAAGAACAACGAAGCGATAGCCGTTAATATCAGCCTTATAATAAGCTTTTTCGATATCAAAAGTGGGATTGGTATTATTGAAAATTTCAACAAAACGCTCTCTTGCGCCTTCCTGTGTTGTATCCTCAACGTGGCCAACGTCGTGGTTACCCATTGCAACAACAAGGTTTTCGGCAGGATTCTTTTCGCCGATTATGTTGAAAAAGCTTTCCATTGAGGGTCCGTCACCGTAGTTTGTGAGGTCGCCCGAAACGATAAGCGCATCAATTGTATCAGCCGAGCGATTGAGGTCATTAAGACCGTTAGCCCATACCCATTCACCGATAGCCCAATCAACGTCAATGTGAACGTCAGAAACGATTGTTGCATTGAGCAAACAATTTTCTTCCTGTGTTTTGAACTCAAGAATATCCGCAGCGTTGAGAATTGCGCTGTTAGGGAAAATCGTGAGCATAAATGAAACGATAAGTGTTATAGCAGATTTAATGATAAGCCACATATTTTTTCTGCCTCCTTGGTTATTAATTATTCAGCAAAAGCTTCCTTTACCGCATAGTAGGCGGGCTTGGGGTTGCCGTTGTTATCAACAAGACCCCAGCCTGTTTCAACGGGACATTCTTCCTGACCGCAAACGTAGCAGGCGTCACTGTCTCCCCAGCAATAGATTACCGCGCCGATGCAGTAATCCTTTGCCATAAGCTTCGGGATAAGGTCTTTATAGAATTTTGCCTGACCTTCGGGAGAATGAGCATAGCCGTTAAGACCGTAGCCGTCGGGCAAAGATGTGTAAAGGTGGTTTTTATATTCGCCCTCAAAAAGAATCTGTGCATATTCTTCCGCAGTATAGTTGGGATAAAGCTCAAGAATCTCTTCCTTCATATCCTCGGGAAGTCTGCTGATAAAGGTCTCCATATCGGCAATAACTTCTTCTTCGCTGTTAAAGCCGTACTGCTGAAGAACAGCCTTCTTCTCTTCTTCTGTTTTGGGCTCACCGTAACCGATATAGCCGAATTCGCACATAATGATGGGCTTGCCCGTTACTTTTCTGACAAAACCGAGAATAACGAGATAGTGGTTGATATCGTGCGAAATATCCTCAAACGAGCCGAGATACATATCAAGACCAACGTAGTCGCAATACTTATGATACTCCGTCATCTTAAAAGGCAGAGAGATAATTGCAAGACCGCCGAGATTATAGCCGATGATAATATCGCCTCTAACGGGATACATAGCTTCAAGCTGCATTCCGATGAAATCTGCGGCTTCGTCAAGAGTAAGAGGATGAGTGAAACGGTCAATACCCATTTCGTTTGTAACCTGGATTGCGCCCGCGATGCCTTTGAGGTCTTCAATATAGAATCTTGCGATATCCTGAATACCCTTTCTTGCATCAGGGTCTCTGGGGTCAAGACCGTATTCAATATAGTCATCGGGATAAGGTGTGATTGCAAAAACCTTTATGCCGTTATCGGCATAAGCCTGCATTTCAGCCTTCCAGCCGATATAGCTCTGGCTGAGCGAACCGTCTTTGTTATAGGGGAAGGGAATATCCTTGCGGGTCCATTCGATATTTGCGTCTTTGATTAATTTATAATCGGGGTCAGCGTGGCAAACACCTTTCATAAAGCCGCCGATTTTTTCTTCGGCAACGCGGCATTCTTCATCATACTTTGCAAGAGGCTCATAATGAATGCCGAAAAGAAGAGGTGTTATAAGAGAAAGAACAAGCGCGAGAACCTTTTTAAGAAAGTTTAATAATACTCCACTCATAATTAATCTCCTTTATCTTTTATACGCTTTTGATTATTTCAAACGTAACTTCAAGAAGTTTTTTAACAACGGGTGTAAGAACTTCAACTGCAAGCTCGAAGAAAGCTGCAAGTTTTTCGCCAAAGGGATATTCGTTTGCATGGATAATAAATGTGCTGTTTGCAACAACGTCATTTTCAACGTCATAGAAATCAACCCAGCGGATAACTTCTGTTTCGTAAGTGCTCAGGTCGTTAACGTCAAGGTCAATAACTCTTACGCCTCTGTCAATGTTACCGTATGACGAGAAACCAACACCGGGAGTTGTTGAAAGGTCGATGCCCTTATAATTTACAACAAAGCTGTTTTTATGGTCGTGACCAAAGAACATCGCAACAACGTCGCCCTGGTTAAGCGCTGCGTCAAACTGACCGTTGCTGTAGGGAGGAGGACAGGGATCTTCGCCGAGTTTGCCGTCATTGCCTTCAGGCAGAGCCCAATTGCCGTTTGCGTCTTTAACAAGTGCCTCAAAGATTTCAGGAACAACGATATGCTGGAAAAGCATTGAGGGAACAGGCTCGCCGCCGTTTGCCTCTTTAAGCTCATTTGAGGTTTTAACGTACCAGTCAATCTGGTCCTTATGAACGCAGGCATAGCCGCCAAGGTCGTTTTCGTAATAAGCAACGTCCTTTTCGCTTTCGGGATGTCTGTTATATGTGAGTGAGTCAATCATCCAGAGGTTATAGAGCATCTTTTCACCGTTTGCATCATAGATGGGAAGGTTATAGTTGCCGCAGCCTGTGAGGTCTTCGCCTTCGCAACCAACAAAGCAATCAAAGCTTTCATAAACTTCCATCTGATATTCCTTGTTTGCAGGGCCTTCGCTGTCGTGATTGCCGAAAACAGCCGCAACGGGAACATCTGCTTTTTCAAAGATATTCATAAATCTTGAAATGGCAATTTTTGCAAGAAATTTAACAGGTGAAGAGCCACCTGAAATATTATCGCCTGTAAGAACAATAAGGTCAGGCTGAGTTTCTTCAACAACGTCTGTTATGAACTGCAAGGTTGCGTATTCAAGAAAAGCGCCATCCTGAATATCGGTAATCTGAAGAATTCTGAATTTACCGTCTTCACCGAATTTGAGAACGGAATCATCTGTCTGTGCCGAAGCAGGGATAGCGGAAAAGCTGAAAACCACAATCGCCGCCATAAAGAATGCGAGAATCTTTTTCATTGAGAGTTCCTCCTTTGGATATATACACAGATATTATAATATTTAGTTATTATTTTTTCAATAAAAACTTTTATTTTTTATAAACTGTGGTAAATGATATTGATAAACAGGAATTTATGGTATATAATAAGCTGAATTAAAATGTTGAAAAAACGGAGAACAGATATGTTAAAGCTTGAAAATATTTCTTTCAGCGTGGATGTTGACGGCAAGGGTCTGGGTATTATCGATAATATTTCTCTCGAAATACCCGATGGCGCCTTCACTGTTATTACAGGTCCCAACGGCGGCGGCAAATCCACTCTTGCAAGGCTCATTATGGGTATTGAAAAGCCCACAAGCGGCAGAATTTTATATAACGGCACAGATATAACCGATATGTCGGTAACCGAAAGAGCAAAACTCGGCATCGGCTTTGCTTTTCAGCATCCGCCCAGATTCAAGGGTCTCACAGTGCGCCGCCTTCTCTCTCTTGCGGCAGGCTATGAGCTTCCCGAGGACGAATGCTGCAGCTATCTCACAAGCGTCGGTCTTTGCTCAAAGGATTATCTCAACAGAGAAATGGATTACTCTCTTTCGGGCGGCGAAGCAAAAAGAATTGAAATTGCAACTCTTATGGCTCGCAAGCTCGGCGTTGCTATCTTTGATGAGCCCGAGGCAGGTATTGACCTCTGGAGCTTCTCGATGCTCGTTGAATCCTTCAAGGCGATGAGCAGCGGCAACCACAACAGCGTTATCGTTATCTCTCATCAGGAGAGAATTATGCAGCTTGCAGATACAATGATTGTTATTGCTGACGGCAAAGTAAGAACAATGGGCTCAAAAGACGAGGTTTTCCCTGCTCTTATGGGCGAATTCAGCGAAAACTGCGGTTTCAGAGGAAAGGAGGCAGGCAGCAATGAATAAAACAGACAGCAATCTTCTTGAAGCCATAGCTGACCTGCACGAAATCCCTGCAGGCGCTTATAATATCCGCAAAAACGGCGGCGGTCTTTCAAGACGCTCAACGGCAAACATCGAGATTGTTACAAAAGAAGACAAGCCCGGCATTGATATCATCATCGCTCCCGGCACAAAAAACGAGAGCGTTCACATACCCGTTATCATAACCGAGGCGGGCGTCGACGACCTTGTTTATAACGATTTTTATATCGGTGACAATGCTGACGTGCTTATCGTTGCAGGCTGCGGTATCCATAACAGCGGCGACGAAAAATCACAGCACGACGGTATCCACACTTTCCACATCGGCAAAAACGCAAAAGTCAAATACGTTGAAAAGCATTACGGCGACGGTGACGGCAAGGGCGAAAGAGTGCTTAACCCCGTAACCGTTATCGAGCAGGACGAAAATTCCGTTTGCGAAATGGAAATGGTGCAGATTAAGGGCGTTGATTCCACCGTCAGAGATTCAAAAGCTTACCTCAAAGCAGGCGCAAAGCTGATTATGACAGAAAGACTGCTCACCCACGGCGAGCAGTATGCACGCTCGGATATGGACGTTTATCTTGAGGGCGAAGATGCTTCTGCACAGATTATTTCTCGCTCGGTTGCAAAGGATAAGTCAAAGCAGATTTTCCACCCCAACGCAATCGGTAACGCTAAGTGCAGAGCTCACGTGCAGTGCGATTCAATCATTATGGACGAAGCAAACGTAAGCTCGATTCCTGCCATTACAGCTAACTCTGCCGACGCACAGATTGTTCACGAAGCGGCTATCGGCAGAATCAATAACGACCAGCTTATCAAGCTGATGACTTTCGGAATGGATGAGGAAGAAGCCGAAGAGGTTATCATCAGCGGCTTCCTTAAATAATATGCTTAAGAAGAATGACAGAATAAATCTGAATATTGAAAGCTGCTCCTCAAACGGAAGCGGCGTGGGTCATTATGAGGGAATGGCGGTTTTTGTGCCTGCAACTGCTGTTGGCGATGAAATAACCGCCCATATCCTCAAGGCAAAAAAGACCTATGCTTACGCCAAGGTTGAGAGCGTTTTAACACCGTCGCCCGACAGGATTGAAGCGGAATGCCCCGTTTATCTCAAGTGCGGCGGCTGTGTTTTTTCGCATATGAATTATGCGGCAGAGGCAAAAATCAAAGCCGCCCACGTTGCAGAATGCTTTAAAAGAATCGGCGGCGTTGAGCCTGAATTTGAGCCGATTATCTCTGCAGAAAACGATAAAAGATACCGTAACAAGGCGCAATTCCCCGTTGCCGTTGATAACGGAGAAATCAAAACGGGCTTCTATTCTTCCCACAGCCACAGGGTTATCCATTGCCCCGACTGCCTGCTCCAGCCCAAGGAATTTGAAAAAATTCTCGGCGTTTTTGCATCGTATATCAAAGAAAACGGCGTTACCGTTTATGATGAAACGGCTCACAAGGGTCTGCTTCGCCACATCTATCTGCGTAAGGGAACAAAAAGCGGTGAAACAATGGTCTGCGCCGTTATAAACGGCAAAAAGCTCCCGAATGAAGATAAGCTTGTTTCCGCTTTAACAGAGTGCGACGGTTCAATCAGAAGCATCATTGTTAATGTAAATAAAGAAAAAACAAACGTTATTCTCGGCAAGCAATGCCGCACCCTTTGGGGCAAGGATTATATAACCGATATTCTTTGCGGATTGACCTTCCGCATCTCCCCTCTTTCTTTCTATCAGGTCAACCGCAATCAGGCAGAAAGGCTTTATAATAAAGCGGCGGAATATGCGGCTTTAAGCGGTAACGAAACGGTGCTTGACCTCTATTGCGGTGCAGGCACAATCGGTCTCTCGATGGCAAAAAACGCTAAAGAAATCATCGGCGTTGAAATCGTGCCCGAGGCAATTGAGGATGCAAAACTGAACGCTGAAATCAACGGCATCAAAAATGCGCGTTTTCTCTGCGGAGATGCGCCCAAGGCGGCAGAAATCTTAAAAAACGAAGGCATCCGACCTGACGTTATAATTCTTGACCCTCCGAGAAAGGGTTGCTCGCCCGAAATGCTCGAAACCGCGGCGCAGATGGCGCCCGAGAGAATTGTTTACGTTTCCTGCGACCCTGCAACCCTTGCAAGGGACTGCGGAATTTTCGCAACTCTCGGCTATACCGCCGTCAAAGCCACCCCCGTTGATATGTTCCCCCGAACAGGTCACGTGGAGACGGTATGTCTTTTGTTCCGTTAAAAAAATCATCATCTGAATAGGTTACAGATAAAATAAAGGCAGGGAGCAATCCCTGCCTTTACTGATTAATTTTGGTCAAGACACAGATTGAATGATTTTATAAAATCTGCATCATTTTGTACCGTTCTCTTTTTGGGGCCTTTTGTTCTGTTGCCTGCCATACGCTCTTTCTTGCTGATAAAACGTGTAAAAAGCAGGTTTTCGATATTGGTGTCGGTATAAATCAGACCGTTCTGATTAAGCGCTTTTGCACCTTTTCCCAGAACAAGAGCCGCGAGCCCGTAATCCTGAGTGATAATCACATCGCCCTTTTCGGTAAGGTTCGCAATTCTGCAATCGGCGGAATCTGCACCCTTATCAACAACAATACATTCTGTACCGTCTTTTTGTATAAAGTGAGTGTTGTCACAAACAAGCAAACATTCAAGATTACGTTTTTTACAAATGTCAACCGCAATATCAATCACCGGGCACGCATCTGCATCAATAATAATTTTCATAGCTTACCTTATTTTACTATGAACTGCGAATCAGCGATTTCGGCAATTTCTTCTTCTGTTGTTGCGTTGTTCATCTTTTCGGCAACCTTGCTTCTTCTTTCGCGAAGTTCAGCATACATACGGTTACGGGTTTCGTCTGAGATGGGATAGAAAAGCTTCGGAATAATACCGAGAGCACTGGTGATAATCGGAATACCTGTTCCCAAAGCAAAAATCCACCACTTTGTTTTGTCGGACTGTGTTCCGACTTTAAGACCCTGAACATAGCCGACTTTCTTCATGGCAATGCTGTTTATGCTTCCCATAACCGCCTGCTGAAGCTTTGAAATGGTTGACTGTGCAACGCCGATCATCGCCTCTGCACGGTAGCCGTTTTTCCATTCGCAGTAGTCCATAGACTCGTTACTGATTTCCGCAGGAATAACTCGCCTTAATCCGTATACGCACATTTCAAAAACTTCTTCAATGCCCATCATCGGAAGAATAATATGCTTTTTCTGGAAATTGTTATTAATTGACCCTATGCCAAAAACAGTCAGCCACAGCATATCTGTCCATGCATCTTCAAAAATCCAAAGCGATTTTGTTGAAAAACGCTTTCTGAGAGGTTCAACGAAGCTGTAGCTAATGAACTTAATCGGGAATGCGGGAATACCAACGATGGTTTTCCAAGTAATCGAACCGATAACGTCGATATAGAAATTCGTTCTGCTCGTGCCGACACTGAAACCGCCGAGGAAGGACGAAAGCACCTGAATAAACATCGGTTTGTTTGTTGCAATCGCCTTCAGACCCTGAATTACGCTCGGTTTCTTGATGGTCTGCGCAACTCTTTCTCTGGAAACTATGAAGAAATAGAGACAGAAACAGGCACCGAGAACCGCAAACGAAACACCGAAGCCTGCAAAAAGCTTTGGCAATTTAATCTTAACCTTATCGTTGATTACAAGGTCATAGATAACACCGAAAATCTGTTTCGGCACGTCTTCAACAAAATGCGACATCAGGTTTGCCGTTGCTATCAGCCTTGAACGGTCTAGCGGTTCGGGAGTCAGCGTTGACCCATAGCCTGCACGGGCAATTGACGTGAAAGTATTTGCTGTTTCTGTGATAATAGACATTGCGAAATAAAATATCCACTTGGGAAGATAATCAGTGGAAGTATCGGGAAAAATAAAGGGAATCAGCCAATACCATAATCCCAATATGGTCAGAGGGAACTGACCGAGAAGAAGATAGGGCTTGAACTTACCCCATCTGGTTCTGGTTTTTTCAACGATAACACCAATAAACGTATCGTTAAAGGTATCCCATACGGTTGCAACTATATTCTGAATAGCAAGATAGCTGAAGTCGATTTTTACAACGTCATATATGTATCTGTCTTTAAAATCGTTGATATTAAGGCTTGCTGCGGTATCCTCAAGAACATAGGCAACCGTTTCTTTTATGCCGACAAAACGTCTGTTTTTAAGTAGAATTGATCTGTCGGTTGTTTCAACAATTTCTCTTTCTGTTGACATAATTCCACCCGCCTTTCTATAAACAATAACATCGGATAATATTTATATGGTTTTGCAATGCCGGTTAAAACAGGGTCTTTGTGCCTGCGTTGTTTTCCCATGCTTCAAATCCTGTTTCAAGAACGGGACTGTTCAGCGCAAGCGTAAAATCACGGTTTTCTGCATCTTTGAAAAGAGGATCAGCAAAAATTGCATTGTTATAATAACCTTTGGCGGTCATTATCACCATTGACTTTCTTTCAAAGAAATCCATCGAATAGCCGGAATAAACGTTGCCGCCGTTTTTATAATCCCAGTAAAGGTTGTTGTTATCAACAAACTGACCTTTATCGGGAACAAACGGATGAATCAACGCATCATCCACAACAAAAATGTTGTTTGTTGCTGTAAGAGAGTTGTGTTCCTCTTTTCTGGTAATTAAGAACGCTCCCTCGCCGCCAAAAGCAAAAATATTATTTCTTATGACGTTATCTTTTCCGTAGTGCTGATGAAAAGTTTCGGAAGAGCAGTCATAGACAAGGTTTTTTTCAACAACAATTCCGCTTGAACCTTCGTCAAGATAAATTCCCCAGCCGCCGTAGCCGTATGCGCCTTCATCACAGCCTACGTTATAAATCTCATTGCCGCTGATGACCGTATCAGGGTGGATGCCGAGTGTATAAATTCCGCCCATATCAGAAAGCCAGCCATTACCGATATTATAAATCAGGTTGTCGCAAATTCTGATATTGTTGGTGGGGTTATCGGAATATCCCCAATTCCAACCAACCGAAACACATGTATACCATCCGTCATGGATTTCGTTATTCGTCAGGTCACAGTCGATTGCGTGGGTAAGAAGAATACCGATTGCGTTGTTGAAAATTCTGCCGTATTTGCTGATATGGCAGTCAATAACGTCAATATTTTTTGTTGAAGCAGGAACAACAAAATCACCGTGAATGAACACTGCGTTTGCACCGATTTCGTTGAACATACAGGTCTTTATGAGGCAATCGGTTGATGCCTTATCGAATTTTATCGCCGTATAGGAAATATTTTCAAATCGGCAATCTGTGAAATTGATTTCCGAGGAAGCAGAAATATAAATCGCAGGGGGAATTTCAAACGCTGCCTGCGGATGATCGGTGCCGTATTTTATATTGCCGTAAAGAGGATGCGATGCAGGGAAGGGGTTGCCTGTATGTATACCGTCAACATGATTCCAGTCTGTGTTGATGAAATCAATACCCTGAAACGCAATATTTTCTGCATTTGTGAAAGTGATCAGCTCTTCTGTAACACCGGCATAAAGCGTAGTGTTATCAACCGTATCACCCTCTTCGGGAATATAATAAAGTTTCTGCTCTGTTCTGTCAAGATACCATTCACCGGGAAGTGAAAGAGCTTCTTTAACATTTTCAAAAATATAGTTATCATCAACTCTGACCGTCATTGCTGAAGCTTTTTCTGTTTCAATTCTTCCTGTGTTTGCGTCAACATAATGAACGGGAAGAAGGTCATCGCACCAGAAGTGCATAATCTTGATGTCAATATCTTCGGGGTTTGCAAAATCAAGAACATCTGACGCGTGCGCCTTGAATGCAACTGAATGTGTGAAAAAGCTCGCATCGTTTTCGGGTGCAATAGCTTCACTTGTGAGAGGATCAGCAATCTTGAAAGTGCCTTCCTTGGGGTAGTTTGAGCGTGAAAGACGTTTGTCACCCTTGAAAAGCGAACGGAAATAATCATCTTCACTTTCAACGGGAACATCTGTTACGAAAGCTTTCACTCCGTTGATTTCAGTTTCGCTCCAGCCCGAAATTGCTTTTGAACCTGAAAACTCAACCTTTTCATCGGGATATGAACGGTAGAGAACGTTGCTTCTGTCATCGGCGTTGAAGTTGATTTTTTCATCGATGCAATATGTGCCTTCTCTGAACCATACCGTAACCGCTTCATCCGAAGCTGTTTCTTTCAGGATTTCTTTTGCCTTTTCAAATGTTTTCAAAGGCAAATCAACTGTACCCGGATTACTGTCATCGCCATCGGGCGAAATAACAAGATCGTTGTCTCCCATAACAAACTCACCTTCATCGAAAGCGGTCTGTACGCGTTCTGTTGCTTCCGGAAACTCCGGTATGATAGGTTTCGGCGGACAGAAAACGGCAGAGAGCATTGTGATCAGCGAAGTAAAAAATGCCACTATTTTTGTAATAATAATATTCATAAAGAAACCTCACTTTCTTTCTGATCTGTCAGAAATATATCACGGTTTTAAAAAAATCGGGCTGATTGCTTCAGGCATAAGCGCGGGGGTTGCCGTAAACACAAGCGTTAACGCCAACTGAATGCAGAAAGCAAAAATTACCGAGATTAATTTTTCCGAGCATACTTCTTCATACTATTAATTTTATCATTTTACTAAACAAAAATAAAGGTCATTATTAGAGCGAAAAGTGTCCTTATTTGCAAAGAAACAGTTGAAAAAGCGTCTGCAATAGGTTATATTGTATTGTAGAAGGCGGTGCTTATTATGAGAAAAGACCTGATTGAAAAGCTTATCATCCACACGCATGAAAATCCTTCGTTCTTGCTCGAAAGCAAAAATGATGAAGACAGAATCATCATCGAGGGCGCAAAGTTAATGAAAAAAGAAAAGCTGATTGCCGTAAGAGCCGATACAAACACAAAACATTTCCCGGAACACTGCCACGATTATGTTGAAATTATTTATATGTATCAGGGAACCCGAACCAATATTATAAACAATGAAACCGTTGTTCTTAATAAGGGGGACATCCTTTTTATGACCCCAAATTGCAGACAGGAAAACCTGCCCTCAACCGAACAGGATATAGCGGTCAATTTTGTTGTTTTGCCGCCTTTCTTTGAAAAGGCTCTTGAAATGCTGAACAGCGAAGAATCTTTGTTGCACAGTTTTATAGTTCAATGCCTGCGAGGGGATAACAGCAAATCAAGCTATCTTCATTTCAGGGTTTTAGACGTGCTGCCTGTGCAGAATCTTATTGAAAATCTTATTTGGAATCTGCTTGACGACTGTCCTGAGCATAGAAACATAAACGAAACTACAATGGGTCTTATTTTGCTTCAGCTTCTCAGCCACGTTGATGACATCGGTTATAGCGGCGACGACAGCAACCTCATTTTCCACGTGTTAAAATATATTGAGGCGCATTTTGCCAACGGCAGCCTGACAGAGCTTTCGCAGATTCTTTTTTATGATTTCAATGCGCTGTCAAAGCGGATTAAAAAACTGACAGACAAAACCTATACCGACCTTGTTCAGGAAAAAAGAATGTCTCACGCCTGTTTTCTTCTTGAAAGCACAAACCTCGGAATTTCTGAAATTTCGCAACTTGTAGGTTATGAAAACATCAGCTATTTTCACCGCATTTTTCGCAAATTTCAAAGAATGTCGCCAAAAAAATACAGAGATAAAACGGTTAGCAAATAAGATTTTGAAAAGTGGGTTATTTTCAGCAGAAATCTTTCTCACCGTAATTTTGCAATCAGACCCTGCATTCAGCTTGGCTTTAATATCTATTAAAAACCAAAATTACACTTGACTTTATCGCGTTAAATTGGTTTAATATTAATGTAATATATACAAGGAGGCAAAAACAATGAAAAACTTCAAAAAAGCTTTATGCGTTGTTCTCAGCGTTATGCTCTGCCTGCAGCTCGGTATTATGGGCTTTGCTCAGGGTGAAGCTGCCGCTGATTACACCATCGTTAACCCTTACGCTGCTGTTAAATGGACAGGCGATAACGCCTGGGGCGCTTATAAAGGGTCTCTCCATTCACACACAACCTACAGCGATGCAAACTATTCTCTTGAAGTTATGGTTAAGGAATCCTATGCAAGAGACTATGATTTCCTCGCAATCGCTGACCACGGCGTAACAGGCGTTGACTGGGACGAAGCCCCCTTCCTTCATCCCCTTTATCTCTATCAGCTTGTTATCGGCAACGAATTCAAGCATCTCACAACAGAAGAATATGAAGCTATCAAAAACGGCACATATAATGACCGCGGCTTCGGTATGACTCCCGTTCTCGGTGCTAACGAATTCAACAACCTTTCTCTTTCCAAAAACCACGTTAACGGCCATTTCCTTAAGGCAAACGAAGGCAACGGTTTCCCCGGAATGGAAAACGAACAGGGCTTTGACGATGCTCTTGCTTATATCGACGCTCACGACGGTCTTTCATATATCAACCATCCCGGCGACTGGCTTGACAGTAACTCAAACCCCGCTATCGTTAACGAGCAGTCAACAATCGAGCTCTACGGCAACCTCATTCTCAAATATGACAGCTGCCTCGGTATGGAAATCCTCAACGAAAAGAACGGCACAACAGGCTATGACCGAGTTCTTTGGGATAACCTGCTTATGTACACTCTTCCCAGAGGCAAAAACATCATCGGCTTCAGCAACTCCGATGCTCATGAGCCCGGCACAATCGATTCTTCCTTCAGCGTGTTTATGATGGAAGAAAACACTTCGGATGAAATCAAAGAAACAATGCAGACAGGCGCATTCTTCGGCGTAACAAGAAGACTCCGCGCAAACACTCTCAACAAAATCGGTCCCGCAACCGAAATCGACTGCATCGATTCGGGTATCCCCTACCCCATGTTCACAAACATCGCAGTTAACGGCCACAGCGTTGACGTTTCAACAACAGACGCAAAAACTCTCCAGTGGATTGCGAACGGCAAGGTTATCAAGACCGTTGACGTTACAAACGGCGGCTCCTACACCCTTAACCTCGACGAAATTGAAGGCGCAGAAGATTTCCTTTATATCAGAGCAGAGCTCTTCGGTGACGGCGGTCTTTGCTGCTCACAGGCTTTCGTCATTGATAACGGTGCAGACCCCATCGACGTTGATGAAGTAACAGGCTTCGATGCTTTCCTCAACAAAATCGTAAACTTCTTCAAGGGTTCAAAAATCTGGACTCTCATCATCGAACTCACAAGACTTTAATAAATAAAATTAACGGCTGATTCGCAATGAATCAGCCGTTTTTCTTTTTATTTGCCAACGCAGAAGCGCGAGAAAACTTCATCAACAACCGCGGCGGTTGCTTTTTCGCCCGTCAGCTCAAGCAGAGCATCGATGGCACAATCGGCGCAAACGTTGACCGCATCAAGCGTAACTCCTCCCTGAATGGCGGCAATTGCTTCGTCGATGTGGCTCATCGCCCTTATGCAGCATTGTCTCTGCCTTTCGCTCGTCAGGCAAGCCGCCGCAGGGTCAAATTCATTTGTCATCATAATCTCGGCAACCGCCTGCTCAAGCCTGTCTCTGCCGGCGCCGGTTGAAGCCGACAGCTCAACGGTAAAGGGAAAAGCGTTTTCAATAACTGCCCTGTCTGCGGCAGCAGGCAGGTCTGCTTTATTAAGAATTGCAACGCTTTTCTTCGCCTTGCATTGCTCAATGATATCAAGGTCATCGGAATTCAGCGGCACACTTGTATCAAACACCGCAAGCGCAAGCTCTGCCCTTTCAAGGCGGCGCTTTGCAAGGTTTACACCCATATTTTCAACAACGTTTTCGGTTTCTCTGATACCTGCGGTATCTGCAACGCGCAGAATAATTTCGCCGAGCATAATGCGCTCTTCAACAACGTCGCGCGTTGTGCCTGCTATATCCGTAACAATCGAGCGTTCAAAACCCGTCAGCATATTCATCAGCGTGGATTTGCCGACGTTAGGCTTACCGACGATTACGGTATCAACGCCGTCGGTAACGGCTCTGCCGCAGTCATAACGGCGCACAATCTGAGCAAGATCTGCCCTTGTTTTTTCAAAAACGGGAAGCATCTGCGCGGCGCTGATATCCTCAATATCCTCATCGGGATAATCAACCCAAGCCGCCAGCGAAGCACAAACACCGATAATTCCGTCGGCACATTCTCTTATTTTTTTGCTCAGGTTACCGTCAAGCGTGTTGAGCGCGGCGGCGGCAGCCTGTTTGCCCGAAGCACCGATGAGCGCCATAACGCTTTCGCTTCCTGCAAGGTCAATTTTGCCGTTGAGAAAAGCTCTTTTGGTGAACTCTCCTGCTTCGGCAGGTGCGGCACCTGCATCAAGCACGGCGCGCAAGGCTCTCTTTGTTATGTAAAGACCGCCGTGACAGCTTATTTCGCAAACGTCTTCGCCCGTATAGCTTTTGGGCGCACGAAAAACGAGGCAGACCGCCTCGTCAATTTTTTCGCCGTTATCATAAACTCCGCCGAAAGCGGCGGTATATCCTTTGAAATCGCAAAGATTTTTGCCGCTGACAGGCTTAAACACCTTTGCGGCGATCTCAACCGCATTTTCGCCCGAAATTCGGATTGTTCCTATTCCGCCGGGTGCATTGGGAGTTGCAATTGCGGCAATTGTTCGGTTGCTCATATTTTATTTCCTTTCATTCGCAAACAAGAGGAACTCTTTTGCCCTTAATTCTTTTGGCAATTCGCGAAAAAGCAAGAGTTGAGGGAGAAAATTCGCCCGGAATATTGCCTGTTACCGAGCAGTAGCCGAGATTCGGGTCACGGGGTACAACACCCAGAAGCTGAACACCTGTTTCGTCAATGCATTGGTCAATGTTGAGAAGCTTATGCTTACAAACAGGCTTCACCTCAAACATATTTATGATGAGGCGCACGTCACTGACACCGAGCTTCGCAAGCTCATCAAATGCTCTTGAACAGCTACGCACGCAAATACTGTCGGGAGTTGAAACAACAACCGCTTTTTCTGCGCTTGCGGCGGCAAGCTCAAAGCCTCTGTCTATGCCTGCAGGTGAATCTATAAAAATATAATCGTATTTTGATTTAAAGGGTTTAACCGTTTCGCTGACCGCTTCGGGAGTGAATGCATCGTTGAATCTTGAAGGCGCGGCAAGCAAATCAACCTCGGCGCTGACAACCGCCTGCTCCGCGGTGCATCTGCCGAGCAAAAGGTCGCCCCAATCAAAAACAACCTTGTCGCTCACACCCAGAAGCAAATCGAGTGAGCGCAGACCTATATCGCAGTCTATGGCGAGCACCTTTTTGCCGTCTGCGGCAAGTGCCCTGCTGATTCCCGCGGTGAAAGAGCTTTTGCCTGCGCCGCCCTTACCCGAGGTAACAAGGATTATTTCAGCCATAAGGCATAACTCCTTTCTTATGGTTGAGAAAATAACAGTTTTAGGGAATAAAAGTATCTTCGGGGCTGAAATCTTCAAAAGTTCCGCTTTGTCCGAAATAGTATTCGCAAATATCCGCAACAACGGGAGCAACGAAAACGCCCGAGGTCATACCTTCGCCAACAACGGCGATTGCGATTTCAGGATTTTTATAGGGTGCAAAGGCAATCAGGAAACCGTTATTGATTTTTACCGATTCGCCTTCAATCTGTCTGATTTCCTGCGAAGTACCTGTTTTACAGGCAATCTGAACGGAAAGATGGTCAAAGTAATCGGCGCAGTAGCCCGTTGTGCCAACCTTGAGCATACCTCTCTTGACTATATCAAGGGTTTCTGCAGAAACGCCCGTTTCGGCAACGATTTCGGGCTTTGTTTCATATATTGTCTGTGAATAATCGTGGCTCTTGACACTCTTTACAAAGTGCGTCTTGTATCTTGTGCCGCCGTTTGCGATTGTGGCGGTATAGTTTGCAAGCTGAATGGGAGAAAAAAGATTGCCTGCCTGACCGATTGCCGACTGAACGGTATAACCCGGAAGCCAGGTCTGACCGATTGACGAACGGTATTCGGGGCTATCCAGAACACCTGCCGCCTCAGCAAGCTCACATCCTGTTTTAGAACCCAGACCGAAAAGGGTTCTGTATTCGTTCATTTTTTCAATGCCGATATTCTTACCGACTTCATAGAAAAAGGTGTTACAGGATTCATCGATTGCGTTAACAACGTTTACGTGGCGGGTATCGTGGCTCTGTTCGCACTTGAAATGCTGACCGAGATATTCATAGCTTCCCGAGCAATAAACCGTTGTTTCTTCAAGAATAGCGCCGTCTTCAAGCGCGGCAATGGCAACCGAGGGCTTCATTGTTGAACCCGTTGCATAAGTTGAAAGCAAGGCTCTGTTCCAAAGCGGCGAGCCTGACGCAGTGTTGAGCGCCGCCGCATTCTCTGCATAGGTCGAAATGTCATATGTGGGATAAGTTGCGCAGGCAAGAATCGCGCCCGTGTTGCAGTCAATAACAACAACCGCGCCTGCATCGTCAACCATATTGCCCTTTGTTCCTGCATAATCAAGAAGTGCATCTCTGAGCGCATCCTGCGCAACCTGCTGCAAGGGCGCATTGATTGTGAGAACAACGTTGTTGCCCTGAACGGGGGCTGTTGTTACCTCAGAGCTTCTGTTACCGTTGGCATCGATATAAACGGTTTCAACGCCGTCAACACCTCTGAGATACTGTTCCATAGCATATTCAATGCCGCTTTTGCCCGTCTGGTCGGTGATTTTATAACCGAGATCCTTCTTTTCGGCATATTCTTCGGCATCGATTGCGCCCACCCTGCCCAGAATATGCGGTGCAAGCTTGCCGTCTGCATAATTTCTCACAGGGTCAACCCTTACGTCAACACCCTGATAAAAACCGCTGTTTTCTTTTATAAGAGAAACGGTTTCATCGGGAACGTTGGTTGCAAAAACATAAGGTGTGCCGATTTTAAAATATATCCTTTTCATTCCGTAGCATACGGAAGCTATTTTTCTTGCATCGTCGGGAGAATAATTCTCAAGCGCATAGTGCTGAATAAGAGCGTCGAAGCAGTTTTGCGCGGTTGCATAATCGTTGAGCTTGAGCATATCGGCACTCTTCATCTCTTTGATGAGATTTTCGGAATCCTCTTTGTATACTATAGCTCCGTTTTCATCAAAAACAAGGGGAAGAATGTCAATCCATTCAAGCGAATTATCCTCAAAATGTCTGATAAGGCTCAGAATGATTTCGTTGCGCATATTCTGCTCTTGTGCCGAGGGAAAATATGCCGCATCAAAAATTATCGTATAGCCCTGTGTATTATAGACAAGCGGCGTTCCGTTGCTGTCAACAATCTCGCCTCTTGCGGCAGAAATGCTTGCCGTTCTCTCTGAAATCGCAAGGCTTGCCGCGTTATATTTTTCGCCGTCTATAAGCTGAATTTTTACAAGGTCAAAAATAAAAAATACAAAAAAGAAAAGAACAACGCAGACCGAAGCAATTCGTCTGCCGAGAGTTATTTTAACGTGCAAGGTCTGCATCCCCTTTCAAACTTTAATTATCGTTTAAAACTATTCTTCAACAAAAATTTTCTCTATTCCTCTCACCAAAATAAACATCAGCGGCAAAAACAGAGCCGTATAGAAGATTTCGGGCAGATAATATCTCAAAAACATAAAGCCTGCCATATCAAGACCGCCGACTATATAATGGAAAAACCAATATCCCACAACGTAAACAGGGATAAAGACCATTGAAAGAATAAACGCCGTTACTATATTGTTACGCATTATCGTGTTTATAAGCGTGCCGCAGATAAATCCGACAGCAAAAAGATAAAGCGCATTGAAGCTTGCGCCCGAAGCGTGCATATCCCAGAGCGCACCTGCAAAAAGTCCGAAAAACATACCTGCCATATCGCGTTCAAACATTGCTATGCAAACAACTGCGGGTATGAGCAACAAAGCCCTGACTCCGAAAATCTGCGGAAAGAAGCCGTCGGTGTTTTGAAGCACCGAGAGCACCAGCAGAATCAAAGCAAGGCTACCCCGTCGCAATATCAACTTTTTGCGTTCGGTTTCAAGTGTCATATCAAAAACTATTCTGTAACGGTCTGACCGTCAAACGAGGTTATAACAAAAACGTCGGTAATATTTGAAAAATCAACACCCGGCTTAATAATCGCACTTGCGGAAATATCCACCGTTCCGTCAACAATATCAACGATTGTGCCGATTATAAGGTCGCGCGGAAACTTGCCGCCGACACCCGAGGTGCAAACAATTCCGCCTGCAGTTACCGCAGTTGACGAAGAAAGACCCGGCATCTGGCAATGACCTTCGCGTGCAAGAGCAACGCTCGAGGTTACGTAGCCGAGGTCACGGGTGCGCACCTCATAGGCGCTCACGTTGACCTTGGGGTTAAGAATCGTGCTTACGGTACACTGGGTCGGCGTTACGCTTTCAACAACACCAACAAGATATTCGCCGTAAATAACAGGGTCATCCTTGCTGATACCGTTGAGGGAGCCTTTGTTGAGCGTAAAATAGCCGAGCTTATCGGCGGCATCTCTGCCGACTATCGCCGCTTCGGCAAACTCATAGTCGCTGTGTTCTTCTTTAAGCTCCAGAAACTCCTGATAAAATTCATTCTTATGCTTAACCTGCTCATAATCAACAAGTTGCTCCATAAGCGAATCAACCTTATCTTCAAGCTCATCAACCTCAACGGCAAGAGCCGAAGAGGATTTGAACGAAATCGGCAAATCCTCAAATTTTGCCGCAACGTAGGTTGATGCTCTTGTTATCGGACCGAAAACAAAGCTCACCGCGCTTGTAAGAGGTGATGAGCCGCTTCTTGAAAAGAGCGCAAAAACAGAGCCCGCCAGCAATGCGGCAGAAACAACTGCAAATATTTTGAAGGCTGTGCTCTTAAAAAAGCGGATCATCGGTTTGCTCCTTACTGAATATGGTTTGGTAACTCTTGGTCGCCTCCCATTCAGGGGAGGCGGATTTTGCAAAGCAAAAGACGGGGGGTTATCAATTAACGGTATCTCAAAATCAAACTCCCTCACTCACTTCGTAACAGCTCCCTCTTGAAGGAGCCGAACGAGACTGTTTGCCGTTTAACGCCCTGCAATAAATCAGATATATTTCTTGTTGCTGATAATATTGAGATTATCGTTTTCAAGGCAGATACCCGTACCGTCTGCAACGCAGTCAAGAGGATTAACTGCAACGTTAACGGGAATCTTTGTTTCGGCAGAGATAAGCTTATCAAGACCTCTGAGAAGTGCGCCGCCGCCTGTGAGCATAATGCCGTGGTCAATGATATCTGCGGCAAGCTCGGGAGGAGTCTTTTCAAGAGTTGACTTAACGGCATCAACAATCTGCGAAACCGTGTCTGCCATAGCCTCTCTGATTTCTTCGGACGTGATATCAACGTTCTTGGGAAGACCGTCCATAAGGTTTCTGCCCTTGATGTTCATTGTGCCTTCGCCCTCATAGGGATAAGCCGAACCGATTTTGATTTTTACGTCTTC
>JAFXJO010000140.1 GCA_017532185.1 Clostridia bacterium
CGGTGCGGCGGTTATTATGGCTGTAGGTCTTGGAATGATTGAAAGCGTTGCTGATGCAAAGAAGCTTATCCCTGCAAGCAAAATCTTCAAACCCAACGCATCCAACAAAGACGTTTATGACCGCAACTATGAAGTTTATAAAACTCTTTATGCAAACAATAAAAAAGCATTCAAGGCGTTGAACGGTTAACAGAGCAGATATACTCTTCGCGAGTTTATCATATATATGCAAGCCGCAAGGCTTAGCGAAAGGAAAAAATATTTATGAAAAGATTTATTGCTTTAATTATCACATTTGTGGTTATTCTTACCTGCTTTGCGGGTTGTAAAAAGGGAGAACCCGTAGAATCCTATACGGATTTTGCAGGCAAAGCAATTCCTGCTGTTACAAAAGAAGGCGGCAATATTGTTCGCGACGATAACGGTAACGTTGTTGTTTACGTAACAGACCCCAACGGCAACACGGTTGAGGGCGAAAACGGTGAACCCGAAACACAGGCACAGGCTGTTGAACACGCAATCGTTACGGGCACAAGAATTGAAATGCCCGACTATGCTCTTAATATTCCCGACGGTTGGTCAAATGTTAAAAGCTATGATATGCTTAATATCGTCAAAGATGATATTACCTTTACGATAATGACAGACCGTAAAGCAAAGCTTGCAGATATGCAGAAGGCTCACGATACCATTGTCTCTACTTCTGCAACAGGAGAAGTCACAAAAACAACTCAGAAGATTGCAGGTCAGGACGCAACGGTTGCTTACACATTCTCAACAATGAAAGGCAACATTTTTGTCGGTTACATTGACTTTATGTACCAGGGTGTTGTTTTCTCGGTTCAGGTTTCCGCAAACAGCGATATTTCTTCCTCTTGGAATGAAATCGTTTCAATCGTTAACACCATCGAATTTGTTCACTAATAGTTTTTCGGGAGGGAAATAAAATGTTATTCACACAGGATATCGGTATCGACCTCGGTACCGCCAACACTCTTGTTTTCGTTAAGGGCAAGGGCATTGTTATCAGAGAGCCTTCGGTTGTTGCCGTTGACCAGAAAAGTAATCCGCCCAGAGTTGTTGCAGTCGGCAGCGAAGCTAAAGAAATGATAGGCAGAACTCCCGGTTCAATCATCGCAGTGCGTCCTCTTAAAGACGGCGTTATTGCTGACTTTGAAATCACCGCCGAGATGATTGCTTCTTTCATCAAGAGAACAACAAAAAGATCTCCTTTTGCACGCATCAGAGTTCTTATCTGCATTCCTTCGGGCGTTACCGAAGTTGAGAGAAAGGCAGTTTATGATGCTGCAAAGGCAGCAAACGCAAAATATGTTAGCCTTATCGAAGAACCCATGGCAGCAGCTATCGGTGCAGGTCTGCCCGTCAGCGAAGCAACAGGCAGCATGGTTGTTGATATCGGCGGCGGTACTGCAGAGGTTGCCGTTCTTTCGCTCGGCGGCGTTGTTACCGCCAACTCCTGCAGAGTTGCAGGCGATAACTTTGATGAAGCTATCATAGCTTATATCAAGAAAAAATATAATCTTCTTATCGGTGAAAGAACCGCAGAAGACGTAAAAATCAAAATCGGTTCGGCTTATCCCTATGAGGGAGAAGGCACAATCAACATCAAGGGCAGAAACCTTATGGACGGTCTTCCCAAGAACGTTGACATCACCAGCGAAGAAATCCGCGAGGCTCTTGCAGACCCCGTTTCACAGATTGTTGATGCAGTAAAATCAACTCTTGAAAAG
>JAFXJO010000141.1 GCA_017532185.1 Clostridia bacterium
CATAACCGATGCCCACCGAGAGGACAGGCTGGAAGCCATCCGGAAGCTGAAGTTCAGCCAGCAACTCCGGATGTTGATTGATCGCACGCACGGGAGCTGCCAAAAGGACACTTCCCAATCCCAGATCCGTTGCCGCCAAAGCAATATTCTGGGGATTATTTTTCTTTTCTATAATACGCACCTCCACATACTGCAAAATATCAATTTTTTGATTATCTATTGAATTTTAGCACAACAGCACATAAAACTCAATATCATAATTTCAAATCCCAAAAAATAAATATTTATATTGAAAAACTGTATAAAAAGGAGTATAATACAGTTAAATTTTAAAGGAGGAAAATAATTATGAGTTCTGTTAAAAAGTATGTTGCGGAATTTATCGGCACATTTGTGCTCGTATTTTTCGCTTGCGGCACTGCCGCAGTCACCGGTTGCAAAACCAACGAAATCAATGCCGCTTATTTTATGACCGCTCTTGCATTCGGTCTTGTTATCGTTGCAATGGCATATTCAATCGGCAATGTTTCGGGTTGCCACATTAACCCCGCTGTTTCAATCGCAATGCTCGTAAGCAAAAAGCTCAGCATTGTTGATTTTATCGGCTATATCGTTGCTCAGTTTGCAGGCGCTATCGCAGGCGCTGCCGCTCTTATGGGTGTTATCGGCAAAGAAATGGGTCTTGGCACAAACGGTCTTTACCTCGGCTCTGCAGGCAAATCATTCATTATTGAGATTATTCTCACATTCGTATTTGTTCTTGCAATTCTCGGCGTAACATCAAAGGTTGAAAACGGCTCCGTTGCAGGCATCGTTATCGGTCTTACCCTCACCCTCGTTCACATTCTCGGCATTTATTTCACAGGCACTTCCGTAAACCCTGCCAGAAGCTTCGGTCCTGCTCTCTTTATGGGCGGCGATGCTCTGAGCTGCGTTTGGGTATTCATTGCTGCTCCCCTTATCGGCGGCGTGCTTGCTGCTCTTGTTTACGGTTTTCTTGACAGCAAAAAGGCTGAGAAATAATTAAACCCCATATAAAAATTTTGACCGATGCCCGCAAAAGGCATCGGTCTTTCTATGTTATTTTTTGAGTTTTTCCATTTCGCGCTTTGCTTTTTCTTCAACCTTGAGAACTTTTTTATTATATTTCTGCTGAAGCTTATCCTGCTCTTCCTGAAGCTTTTCCTGTTCTTTGCGCAGTTTTTCCTGCTCTTTATTCGCCTTCTTTTTAAGCTTATCAAGGTCTTTGGCAAATTCAGCGTATGTTTCTTCCTCTTCTTTGCGCTGCTCTTCGGCAATTTCTCTTTCTTCCATCCACTTGACGGTATCTGCCAGCGATTCTTCAAGAGTCATCGGGTTATAACCAAGTTCGGTTTTGGCTTTAAAGAATGAGAAATTACAGTTTTCGCAAAGCTTGCGGATAGAATATTCATTAAGCAGAGGCGGGAGCTTGAGCACGTCAAAAATCTTTTCGATTTCAGGCAGAAGCCTCATGATCATTGACTTACGGAGCTTGATTTTTGGTGCTTTTTTGCCGCAAACGTATGCAAGCGTTTTGATGAACTCATCAAGAGTGTGAGCATAACCGCTGAGAATATAGCACTCGCCGTTTCTGCCCTTTTCGGCGGCGGCAACCATACCCTTGGCAATATCTCTAACGTCAACAAAGTTATATCCGCCAAAATCCATAGTTACAGGGAAAAGACCCTTGAGATAGAGGTTAAGCATTGTGCCGACGCTCGAAGTGTTGTTATTATCATAAGGACCGATGCAGCAGCTCGGATGAACAACGCAAATCTTGAGATTTTCGTCTGCGTTATCAAGAACATACTGAGTTGCGGAAGCCTTTGATTTTGCATATGCGCCCTCAAGCAAATCGGGATCAAAGCTTTTGATTTCTCTGATAACGTTAATATCGTCGCTTGCGGGAATCGCATCAACAGACGAACAATAAACCAGATTTTTTACACCGCATTTTTTGCAGGCGGCAACAACGTTTTTTGTGCCTTCATAGTTGACGTTCCAGACCTGCTTATCCTTTGTGCCGCTGATATCAACGATACCTGCAACGTGATAAACGGTGTCAGCGCCCTCAAAAGCCTGTTCAAGTTGCTCGCGATCAGTAACGTCGCCCATAAACTTTTCGCAGTCAATTCCGTCAAAATAAGGGCTGTCTGTTCGAAGCAGAAGGCGCATCTTTTCTCCCCTTGCTTCAAGCTCTTTCACAAGCGCAAAGCCAACATAGCCTTTACCGCCTGTGATTACGTTCAATTTGTCTCCCATATAAAATCCCCGTTTCAAAATATTTTTTCGGAAACACATTTACCGAAAACATTGTTCAAAATATAATACATTTTACCATTTCTGAACAGATTTGTCAAATATATGCTTTACTATATAATCTAAACATTATCCATTGACTTTTTATATATAATGGTGTAAAATACCTGTGTTTAAAATTAACTAAAAAGAGGTTTTAGCAATGAAAATTGATAAACTTTGCGGCGAAAGATTTAAAGAAAAGCCCTCGGATTGCGTCATTGACAGCCACGCTCTTATGCTCAGAGGCGGTTATATGAAAGGTGTTGCCAACGGCATTTATTCTTCTTTTATGCCCCTCAGAAGAATCACAAGAAAAATCGAAAACATCATCAGAGAAGAAATGGACGCTATCGACGGTCAGGAAGTTCAGTTCCCCGTTGTTATGCCTGCTTCTCTTTGGAGCGAAAGCGGCAGATACGAAAGCATCGGAAGCGAACTTATGCGAATCAAGGACAGAAACGATTCACCCATGGTTCTCGGTATGACTCATGAAGAAGCCGCCGTTCAGCTTGTTCGCGAATATGCAAACACTTACACCAGATATCCCTTTATGATTTATCAGGTTCAGACAAAATTCCGTGACGAAGCAAGACCCAGAGGCGGTCTCATCCGCGTTCGTGAATTCACAATGAAGGATGCCTATTCTTTCCACACGTCTCAGGAAGACCTCGAAAGATATTACGATATCTGCTATAAGGCTTACGAACGCATTTTTGCAAGAGCAGGTATACCCGAAGTTATCACAGTTGCATCAGACAGCGGCATGATGGGCGGCAGCGTTTCACACGAATATATGCTTCTCTCCCCTGTTGGCGAAGATTCAATCGCAGTTTGCTCCGAATGCGATTACAGAGCAAATATGGAAGCCGCAGAAAGCATCATCAAGAACGAAATCAGCGGTGAGACTCAGGCTCTTGAGCTTGTTTATACTCCCGATATCCACACAATTGAAGATATCTGCAACTTCCTCAAGACTCCTCTTGAAGAATCCTGCAAGGCTGTTGTTTACCAGAAGAATATGACAGACGAATACGTTGTTATCTTTGTCAGAGGCGACCTTGATATCAACGAAACAAAGCTCACAAACTATCTCGGCGAAGCTGTTCACCCTGCAGTTATCACAGAGGATTGCGGTCTTTTCGCAGGCTTCATCGGTCCCGTTGGTATGGACAGAGAAAAGTTCACCGTTCTCTTTGACACGTCTCTTGCAAACACTCATAACCTCTCCTGCGGCGCAAATCAGCTTGACCACCACTATAAGGGTCTTTGCATCAGCCGCGACGTTGGTGAAGTTGAATATATCGACCTTGCAAAAATCAAGGAAGGCGGCATCTGCCCCAAGTGCGGCAAGCCCGCCATCACCGTTTCAAGAGGTATCGAGGTTGGTAACATCTTCCAGCTCGGCACAAAGTACACTAAATCAATGGGTATGCAGTATCTTGACAGCGAAGGCAATCTCCAGTATCCCATCATGGGCTGCTACGGCATCGGCGTTGGCAGACTTGCAGCTTCTGTTTGCGAAGCTCACCACGACGAATACGGCCCCATCTGGCCTATGAGCATCGCTCCCTGGC
>JAFXJO010000142.1 GCA_017532185.1 Clostridia bacterium
AAAAAGAAAATAACCGCAACCTTGTATCAAGATTACGGTTATTATTTGGCGGAGAAGGGGAGACTCGAACTCCCGCGCCGGTTACCCGACCTACGCCCTTAGCAGGGGCGCCTCGTCACCAACTTGAGTACTTCTCCAGAGGTAACGTATATAATAAATTATATAGTTTTTAAAATGGCGGAGAGAGTGGGATTCGAACCCACGGTACCCGTAAGGGTACGACGGTTTTCAAGACCGTTCCGTTATGACCACTTCGGTATCTCTCCGTAAATTGCTTTAATATGTTAGCATAAGATTTCGGTTCTGTCAATAGTTTTTTTATTTTTATTTTTCGAAACAAAAGACAGTCGATGAAAAAGGCAAATACAGGGCGGATAATATCCGCCCTGTATTTTTTTGCAATCAGTCAATCTCAATCGTCTGATTATACCTGTCTTCAAGGTCAACAACCTCGTCAACTATGTGTTTCAAAAATATATCATAGGTTATGCTGGATTCTCTGTTGAACGGGTCTGCGCCCGAATAAACTTCCGCTTTTCCGTTTTTATAAAACATTACAAACCTCGGGCCGTAGCTCACGTAATACGGCGCACTTCCGTTATAATCGTTCAGAATATCAAACTCCATGACGTATTCAACATCTTTGAAAATCTCGGAATCGTTGTTTTTAATTTTGATGATACGGGTATTTTTTATGATTATTATCTTGTCAAAATTGATGACGTCTTCACGTTCTCCGTATACGTCTTCCCATGCTTCGGTTAAAAGTTCAATGGCTTTTTCTGCCATCTCATCTTCCTCTTTATATTTTATCTTGGGAATAAGAATTGTGAGCGAAACGGCTATTGCCGCAATCAATATAACGGCAACAACGGAAAGAATTATTTTTCCTTTTGTGGAACGATTCTGAAGTCTGACTCCGCTTTTTTCAATCTGTTCCGTAACCGCATCGGTTATGCGCTGGCCGCAATCGGGACAGATTATTTCAGTTTCGGGTAATCTTTTTTTCAAAATAATCACTCCTTATTCAAAAGCCGCCCCGAAACGAGACGGCTGATTGCTGTTTATTACATACACTCGTTGATGTTGCTTGCGCCTGTATAGATGTCGAATGTGAGAACCTTTTCCTTGCCGTCTTCCGTGAATGCAAGACGGATTGTTTCGTTATCGATATAGTCTGCGCCTGTTACCTTGTAATCCTTGCTTGTGAAGAAATTCTTGAGGTAACCGAGTGTTTCTTCGGAATAATCACCTGCGTTATCGGAAACGAAAAGAACGTTGCCGCAAACTGCATTTACCTTGCCGAGAACAAGCTTCTGCTCAAGGTTGAAGGTGAGGTTGTTATCGCGAAGGAAGAATACGTCGGGGTCATTGCAGAAAGCTCTGCCGTCAAGATGGTTACGGAAAACAGAGTTGTTGAGAGCGTTCTGAGTTGAGGGAACCTCGTTGTTGAGACCGAGTCTGTTAACCCAGTCGCCACCGAAAGCCTTGTTAACGTCACAACCGATACGGCAGGCATCAAAGATACCCATGCAGGGACCGAGAGGAATACCGCAGCCGAGAATAAGCTTGTCGCCGCAAGCCTCGCGAAGAAGGTCAACACCTTCACACATAATCTGACCTCTTGTTTTACCTGCTCTGGGTCTTTCACACTGCGTAAAGAGGAAGTCGAGCTTAACCATATCGTAGCCCCACTCATTGAGAATGGTGTGGAAGAAGCTCTTGATATATTCTCTTGCTTCGGGATGATAGATGTCGAGAGTATAGGCACCGCCCCAACCAACGTGACCGAAAAGCTTTTTGCCGTTATCTTCGTCAACAATCATCCAATCGGGATGCTCTTTGAGAACCTTTGAGGTCATCTGAGCGCAGAAAGGAGCAAGCCAGATACCTGCAAGATAGCCCTTTTCGTGGATTTTATCGGCAACGTACTTCATGCCGTGGGGGAACTTTTTCTTATCGGTGCTCAGCCAGTCACCTGTTGCGGTCTGATAACCGTCGTCAATCTGGAAGATATCAACGCATTCCTTGGCTATGTCCATACCTTCAAGGTCGCGAAGGCAGATATCCTCTGAAATCTTTGAGAAATAGTTATACCATGATGTATAGCCTGCAAGATGCTTGATTTTAGGCTTCTTGCAGCCCATAAAATCAAAGAAATATTCATCAAATGCCGCGTCGAATTCTTTTTCGATAACTGCAATATTGAAAACCTCATACTTCTCGCCTGCGCGGAGCATAAGACCTTCGATATCCTTCTTGATAATGAACTTGCCGTTCTGCATATCAACTTTGAAAACGGTGAAGCCCTGACGCTCTGTTTTTGAGCCGTAGAGAGTTATGTTGCGGCTGTTCTTCTTTCTGAAATATGTGTAAGTATATGAATGGAAGCAACCTGTTTTGCCGTATTCTTCAAATTCATAGTCACTCATAATACCGCAGCAACGGGCGGCAAACTTGCCGAGCTTTCTGCCCAGAGGAAGAATGTCCTTAAGCTCGCCGTATTTATTGAATTCACGTGAAGTAGACCAGGACTGATAGCCGTTAACATAAAAAATATCGTCTGCAGCAAAAGCTTTGTCTGTTTCAAGCTCAAGAGCCTGCATTCTGAGATCTTTTTTTGCGGTGAGATAAGCGGTGATAACACCGTTTTCTTCTTTCATCTCAAAGAGAAAATCAGCATTATCCATCTCTTTGTGGGTAACGATAGCTGTGCCTTTTTTAACCTTTGCAATAAACTTATACATTTTCTTGCCCCTTTCGATGCACATTATAACATTATATATTATATATGTTAATCGTTTTTTCGTCAATAGAAAATCGGGGAACAACTCAAAATGTTCCCCGATTGCTTTTGTTATATTACATTATAAATAGATGTTATTATATCTCGGCTCGATATCAAAACTGCCGTCGGCGTGAATCTTTGTAACAGTTACACCCATATTCCATTTTTCTTCAGGGAATCCCATATTTGTTCCGAGGTTATAGAGATTGTAGCTGTGGGGAAGATTATAAACAAGATGAACGCCTTTATATACTCCGCACCAATCGTTGTTATGGTCGTGGCCGCAGAAAAATGCGTTCATGCCCTTTTCAAGACCTGCCTCAAACATACCGCTGTTATGCTTGGCACAGCCTGTGCTTTCATACTGCTTGCCGTAGAGAATTTCAACCTCTCCCGTCTGCTTATATTCCATATTGCCCTCACCCTCAAAAGCAAGCGCATATTCGGGAAGCGGAATATGAAAATATGCCATCGAGCCAAACTTGCCGTATTTCTTCTCAAGTTCGTCAATACTGTTTTTATAGAAATCAATCTGGCTCTTTTTGAGATAATCGTATCCGCCGAAATCCGCCGGAAGACCGTGCTCAACGTTATGTTCGGCAAGAGTATCTCTGCCGGAATCAAGGAAGAAAAGACTCTGCCTGATTTTTCCGTTGCTGCCCATTACGTTGATGATGAAGTTGCCGTAGCCGAAGAGGTCTTCAGGTCCGTGAACTGAGAGACAGTGCTCATAATCGCTGCAACTCTTCATAAGCAGATACTTATAGAAACCCTTCTCTTCTCTGGTTTCGTGGTTGCCGAAAACCATTGCCCAATAAACGCCGATTTCTTCCATCATTTTTGCAAACTGAATCGCATCAATCTGCTGATATTTTGAGAGAATAACGTCGCCCGTAAGAACAACAAGGTCAGGCTTGGTGTCCCTTATCTGCTTAAAGAACATTTCGGTTGTTTTCTTATTCTTTTCGTGGTCGGTATCATAATGAAAATCCGTTGATGAAATGATAACAAAATCATCGTCGCTGATTGTTCCGTCAGGATTAAATTTAGCTATATTGGTTATGTGACCGTTTCTTTCAATAACTTTAACGTTTGTGCCGACATGATGAACTCCTGCTCTTTTGGAAAAAAGCGATTTCGGCAACTTACCGCCGCTGATTTTATGAACGCAGTTTGCACCTGCAAGATGGATTTTAACAAGGCTCTGTCTGACAAAAGCCCAGGCATTATATAACATAATATCTCTCCTTTCATTCAACATCACAATTATATTGCTCTCAACTTTAAAAGTCAACCTTGAAATTTTTTATCGGATTATGCCTCGGCAAAGAAAAATGAACACCAAAAAAATTGGATATTGCCGAAAAGAATCCAATATATAGTGGTATATGCAACAGACAAACGGCATATATTGAGATATAATCCAATAAAAAGAAAAAACGAAAAATTATCGAACATTTGTATTGACAAACGAATGTTCACCTGCTATAATAAAAACATCAGAACAAATGTTTCTTGCCAAAGGAGGATTTACAATGGCATTCACTAATATCATCTTATCATTCTTTGAAATGGCAGCAATCGTTCTTCTTATCGTCGGATTTATCAATGAAAAGAAAATTGCCGCTTTTGAGGCAAAACTTGCAAGGGCAATCAAAATCCATCTTCGCAACCGTCGCCGCCGCAAGCAGAGAGAGCTTGCAATGGCGCAGGCAAAAATCCAGATGCGCGCTCCTGCCGACGTTTATGAAGAAGCGCCTGTTATCTCAATCACAAACGGCAAGATAATCAATTTTAACGTTGCTTGAATCTTTTTCATTTCATACCCTCTTTACGGCTTGGTAAAGCTATGCTTTGCCGAGCCGTTTTTCTTTTATCATAATAATATATCGCCCTTGATTTTTCTCCGCCCGTATGCTAATATTATTTGTATGAATGTTTTTAAAGGAATTAAAATAAAAAAGATTGCGGTTTTATTCGCAGTTTTTCTGCTGCTTTTCTGCGGCACAGGTTGCGATAAAATCAAAAATGATATTCTTGACAAGCTTAGCAGTTCTCAGCACAAAACGGTGCGCCTGACCTTTCCCGAAGGCTCAACCGTTGCAGAAATCGCCGCAATTCTTGAAAAAGGCGGCGTATGCACGGCGGAAGATTTTTTGGATATGGCTAATGATGCCAACCTGCTGGCTGAATTCGGCTTCGAGGTCAGCAATCCCCAAAACCGCACTTTTGCGCTTGAAGGATATCTTTTCCCCGATACCTACGATTTCTATGTTGGCGAAGGTTCAAGCTCGGCAATCGGCAGATTTCTTAGAAACTCGCAAAAAAAATATGCCGAATTGATTGATGACTGCAATTCAACGGGATATACTCTTGACGATATCATAACGCTCGCCTCCATTATCCAGGAAGAGGTTGGTTACGTCTCCGAAATGGGCAAAGTTTCGTCTGTTCTTCACAACAGACTTGCAAGTGATGAATACCCTAAACTCCAATGTGATGCCACGGTTTTTTATCTTGAGAATTCGGTCAAACCCTATGTCAGCGAAGAAAGATATAAGGAACTTGCAGAGCTTTACAGCACATATAAGTGCGAGGGTATACCCGAAGGACCGATAACCAATCCCGGTCTTGAGGCAATCAGCGCCGCGCTGAACCCTGAGAATACGCCGTATTATTTCTTTATCAGCGATTCCGAAAACGTTTATCATTATGCTGAAACCTATGAAGAACACCTTGAGCTTTGCGCTCAGGCAGGTCTTGTTTAATAAAGAAAGGAAACTCATTATGAAAAAGATAATTTCTCTCATTCTTGCAGTTCTTTGCGTTGCCTTGACCTTCTGCTCATGCAACAAAAACGGTGACAACAGCGTAACAACAACCGCGCCTGCCGTTACAGGTGAAAACAGCGAAAACACCGTTTATACCTCCGGTGATTTCAATTACGTTATTCTTCCTCAAGGAACTGCGAAAATCGTTAAATATAACGGAACAAGCGGAAAAACCGACGTTGATATTCCTGCAAGCCTTGACGGATTTAACGTTACCGTTATCGGTGAAAACGCTTTCACCGAAGAACAGAATGTTTCAACAGTAATACTCCCCCGTTATCTGACCGAAATCGAAGCAAGAGCTTTTAACAAAAGCCCGGTCTTAAACATCTGGTTCCATCAGACAAAAGGCGACCATTCAACCGTTATTGATTCCTACGCTTTTTCAGAATGCAACAATCTCAGACAGATTATGCTGAGCAGTTCCGTTAAAAGAATCGAATCAAACGCTTTCTATCTCGGCAGCGTTCCCAGATACATCAAATTCTTTACCGACCCCGAATATATCGGCTCAAATGCCTTTGACTTCGGCAAAAACATTGACAAACTTGAATTCTGGCACGTAGGCGATATCAGCAACTATAAAAACCTCAAATCCTATGCCGATCCCTACGGCATTCCTCTTGTGCTCGATAAAAACACAGCCGAATAATAAATCAAAGCTCCTTCTCATATGCTGAATATGAGGTGGAGCTTATGTTTTATAAAATCAATTCAATTATAAGCTCCGTTATCTGGGGACCGCCTATGCTCGCAGTCTTTCTGGGTACGGGGCTTTTTCTTTCAATAAAATCAGGATTTTTTCAGGTATTCGGCATAAAACAATGGACAAAACTGACCGTTATCGACGCCTATAAAAAAAGAAAAGAACCGCCGAAAAGCGACGGCTCGGTTTCGCAGTTTGCGGCGCTGACTTCAGCTCTTGCAGCCTGTCTCGGCACAGGGAACATTGCAGGTGTTGCAACGGCAATTTGTGCAGGCGGTCCGGGCGCGGTTTTCTGGATGTGGATTTCTGCCATTCTCGGGATGATGACCTGCTGCTGCGAAAATATTCTGGGTATAAAATACAGAATACGCAACTCACTCGGTCAATGGGTCGGCGGACCGATGCTCTATATTGAGCGCGGTCTGAAAAATCCGAGGCTTGCAAAAATATATGCCTTCCTGCTTGTGGGCGCTTCGTTCGGAATGGGTAATATGACACAGGCAAATTCCGTTGCCGCAGGTCTTGAGGAGTTCGGAATATCTCCCCTGCTGACCGCCGCAATTCTCACTCCCCTTGTTTTCATCTGCATTTCAGGCGGTCTTAAACGAATTTCTTCGGTTGCAGAAAAGCTTATCCCCCTGCTTTCTGCAGTTTTTCTCTGTGTCTGCTTATTTGTTATTTTAAAAAACGCAAACGCAATTATCCCTTGCTTTAAACTTATAATCAAAGAAGCGTTTTCGGTGAAAGCCGTATCGGGCTTCGGGTTTGCAAAGGCGGCACGCTACGGAATTTCAAGAGGTGTATTTTCTAACGAGGCAGGTCTCGGAAGCAATGCGGTTATTCATGCAAGCGCCGATTGCGAAAAGCCTGCAGTTCAGGGTATGTGGGGAATCTTTGAGGTTATGTTTGATACGCTTTTTATGTGCACCGTTACCGCCGTAACCGTTCTTGCAAGCGGAGTATGGTCTCCCTCGGGCACTCTTGACGGCATCGCTCTGTGCTCTGCGGCATTTGAAAGTGTTATGGGCTATTGGGGCGGAATCCTTCTCGGCATCTGCATCTGCCTTTTTGCTTTTGCAACGCTGATTGCCTGGTCATTTTACGGCAAAAGCGGAGCCGTCTGCCTTTTTGGTGACGGTTCGGGCGTATACTATAATATAATGTATGCGGCGGCGGTTTTCGCAGGATGCATATTAAAGCTTGATTTTGTTTGGAGCATTTCGGATATCTTCAACGGACTGCTTGCCATACCTAATATATATGCCGTTCTGAAACTTTCAAACGAAGCCATTGAATTGCTGAATAAAGAAAAAAGCCCCCGTTTGAAACGGAGGCTTTGAAATGAATCTTATTTGTAGTATTCAACTGCAGATTCGAAGAGCTTGAGATCGAATTCGCCGGGAACGTTCTTGTAAAGACCGCTTGCGGTTCTTTCGGAGTGACCCATCTTGCCGAGAACTCTGCCGTCGGGTGAAACAATACCTTCGATAGCGTAATCGGAATTGTTGGGGTTGAATGCAACGTCGTTTGTAGCGTTACCGTCAAAATCAACGTACTGGGTGATAATCTGACCGTTTGCGGCAAGCTGCTTGATAAGAGCTTCGTCTGCAATGAAGCGGCCTTCACCGTGTGAAATGGGCACTGTGTAAATCTCGCCCTGCTTTGCCTTTGAAAGCCAGGGAGAATTGTTTGAAACAAGCTTTGTTCTTACAAGCTTGGACTGGTGGCGGCTGATTGTGTTATAGGTAAGAGTGGGGCAGGTTTCGTCAGTATCAACAATCTTGCCGTAAGGAACAAGACCGAGCTTGATGAGAGCCTGGAAGCCGTTGCAGATACCGAGCATAAGACCGTCGCGTTTTTCGAGAAGGTCTGTTACTGCATCCTTAACTTCTGCATTTCTGAAGAAAGCTGTGATAAACTTACCTGAACCGTCGGGTTCGTCACCGCCCGAGAAACCGCCGGGAACAAAGATAATCTGGCTCTGGGCAATCTTTGCGGCAAAGTCTTCAACCGACTTTGCAATACCTGCGGAGGTGAGGTTATTGATAACAAAAATCTCTGCCTCTGCGCCTGCTCTCTCTGCATATTTTGCCGAGTCATATTCGCAGTTTGTGCCGGGGAATACGGGAATGAGAACCTTGGGCTTAGCTGTTCTGATTGCAGGTTTTGCAAATTCTGTTGCCTTGAAATTGAATGTTTCAATCTTCTTTTCGGGCATAGCGATGTTGCAGGAATAGATTTCTTCGAGTTTATCCTCATAAACACCGAAGAGCTTTGTGCAATCAAGCTTTTCGCCTGCATAGCAAATGGACTTTTCTTCTGTTGTGTAACCGAGAAGAATGCCGCAATCTGTATCGTCTGTCAGCTCAACGATGAATGAACCGTAGGAATAGCCAAAGATATCGGCAAGTGAAAGAGCTTTATCAAATTCGAAGCCGATGCCGTTACCCATTGCCATCTTGAGAACTGCTTCTGCCGCGCCGCCCATGCAGGGGGTATAAACTGCGGCAGCCTTGCCTGCTTCAACAAGAGCGTGAACTTCATCGTAAACCTTGAGAAGAGAAGCTGTTTCGGGAAGATTATCAGCATTGTATTCAGGCTTGATGATAACAACCTTGCTGCCTGCCTTTTTGAATTCGGGTGAAACAATGTTCTTAAGCTTTTCGGTTGTAACTGCGAATGAAACGAGCGTGGGAGGAACGTCGATATCCTCAAACGAACCACTCATTGAGTCCTTACCGCCGATAGCCGCAACCTTGAGGTCTGTCTGTGCCTTGAATGCGCCGAGAAGAGCAGCAAGAGGCTTGCCCCATCTTGCAGGGTCCTTCTTGGGCTTCTCGAAATATTCCTGGAATGTAAGATAAACGTCTTCAAACTTTGCACCTGCGGCAATAAGCTTTGAAACGGATTCGATAACTGCAAGATAAGCGCCGTGATAGGGGCTCTTCTCTGTGATGAAGGGGTTATAGCCCCAGGACATTACGGAGCAGGTATCGGTTTCTTTCTTTTCAACTGCAACCTTATGAACCATAGCCTGAATGGGAGTAAGCTGATGCTTGCCGCCGAAAGGCATAAGAACGGTGTTTGCACCGATGGTTGAGTCGAATCTTTCAGAAAGGCCTCTCTTTGAGCAGATGTTGAGGTCTGCGGCCATCTCTGTATACATATCGGCAAATGACGTGCCGATTTCTTTTGAATAATCCTCATACTTTGCAGGAGCAACGTCGATGTGCTTCTCTGCGCCGTTTGAGTTAAGGAACTCACGGCTGATATTAACGATAGCCTTGCCGTTCCAATACATTACAAGATAGGGCTTTTCTTTAACCTCTGCAACAACGGTTGCTTCAAGGTTTTCGCTCTCTGCAAGCTCGCAGAATCTTGCAACGTCCTTTTCTTCAACAACAACAGCCATTCTTTCCTGGCTTTCTGAAATTGCAAGCTCTGTGCCGTCAAGACCCTCATACTTCTTGGGAACTGCGTTGAGGTTGATTTCAAGACCGTCTGCAAGTTCACCGATAGCAACGGAAACACCGCCTGCGCCGAAGTCGTTGCAGCGCTTGATGAGTCTTGATGCTTCTTTATTTCTGAAAAGACGCTGAAGCTTTCTTTCTTCGGGAGCGTTACCCTTCTGAACTTCTGCGCCGCAGCTTTCAAGTGAATTGATGTTATGGCTCTTTGATGAACCTGTTGCACCGCCGCAACCGTCGCGGCCTGTTCTGCCGCCGAGAAGGATAACTCTGTCACCGTCAACAGGGCATTCACGGCGAACGTTTTCTTCGGGAGCAGCAGCGATAACTGCACCGATTTCCATTCTCTTTGCAACGTAACCGGGATGATAAAGTTCATCAACAATGCCTGTTGCAAGACCGATCTGGTTACCGTATGAGCTGTAACCTGCAGCCGCTGTGGTAACAATCTTTCTCTGAGGAAGCTTACCCTCGATTGTTTCGCTTACGGGCACTGTGGGATCACCTGCGCCTGTAACACGCATTGCGGCATAAACGTAGCTTCTGCCTGAAAGCGGGTCTCTGATAGCACCGCCGATGCAGGTTGCAGCACCGCCGAAGGGCTCGATTTCCGTGGGATGGTTATGGGTTTCATTCTTGAAGAGAAGAAGCCATTTTTCTGCCTTGCCGTCGATTTCAACATCAATCTTAACTGTGCAGGCGTTGATTTCTTCGCTCTCGTCAAGCTTTGCAAGCAGACCCTTGCTCTTGAGGTAACGGCCTGCGATTGTGCCGATATCCATAAGGT
>JAFXJO010000143.1 GCA_017532185.1 Clostridia bacterium
AAAATCATATTCGCCCTATTCTGATTTTGCGGTTGGTGCGGCTCTGCTTTGCAAAAACGGCAAAGTGTTTACGGGATGTAACATTGAAAACTCAGGCTATTCCGCAACCAACTGCGCAGAAAGAACGGCATTTTTTAAAGCCGTTTCCGAGGGCGAAACCGAGTTTGAAAAAATTGCGGTTGTCGGCGGTAACGCGCAGGATAAAACTCCCGTTGATTATTGCTATCCCTGCGGAATCTGCAGGCAGGTTATGAAAGAATTCTGCGATGCTGATTTCGAAATAATGATTGCCAAAAATGAAAATGATTATAAAACCGCAACCCTTGCGGATTTGCTTCCGATGAGCTTTGATAAACGTGATTTTTGAGGTGAAACAATGGATTTCAAGTCAATAATTCAGAAAAAACGTGACGGTTTTGCGCTCACAAAAGAAGAAATTGAATTTTTTGCCTTTTCCGCAGCAAACGAAACAGTTCCCGATTATCAGCTTTCCGCTTTGCTTATGGCGATATTTTTTAACAGCCTGAACGAAGAAGAAACTCTTTGGCTGACCGATGCGATGGCTCGCTCGGGCGATATGGCGGATTTGACGGGCATTGACGGTATAAAGGGCGATAAGCATTCAACGGGCGGAGTTGGTGACAAAACAACTTTGGTTGTTGCTCCCGTTGTTGCGGCTTGCGGCGTTAAAATGGCAAAAATGAGTGGCAGAGGACTTGGCCATACGGGCGGAACGGTTGATAAGCTTGAATCAATTCCAGGCTTCAGAACTTCGCTTGAAACAGACGAGTTTATTGATATCGTCAATTCCTGCGGACTTTGTGTTGCAGGTCAGTCGGGCAGACTCTGTCCTGCGGATAAAAAACTCTATGCTTTGCGTGACGTTACCGCAACGGTTGATAATATGCCGCTTATTGCTTCAAGTATTATGAGCAAAAAGCTTGCAGGCGGTGCGGATTGCATCGTGCTGGACGTTAAGTGCGGAAGCGGAGCTTTTATGAAAAATCAGGAATCTGCAAAGGCTCTTGCGGAAAAAATGGTTGAAATCGGCAGGGGAGCAGGCAAAAAAATTGCCGCCCTCATTACCGATATGGATACTCCTCTGGGCAAAAATATCGGCAATTCGCTCGAGGTTGCTGAGGCGGTTGAAACGCTTAGGGGTAACGGTCCCGATGACTTGACCGAGATTTGTCTTCTTCTTGCCGCAAAAATTCTTCAGCTTGCAGGCGCGGGGGATTTTGAAGAATGCAAGGCTCTTGCAAAATCAAAAATTGCAGACGGCTCGGCTCTCAAAAAGCTTGCCGAAATGGTAAAGCTTCAGGGCGGCGACGAAAACTATATTCTTAACACAGAGCTTTTTCCCAAAGCAAAGTTCTTCCGCAACGTTGTTGCAGAAGAAAGCGGATATATTGCGGCGATGAATACCGAGGGTATCGGCTCTGTGTGCGTTGCGCTCGGTGCAGGCAGACAGAAAGAAGAAGATGCAATCGACCCGAGTGCAGGTATTGTTATCGAAAAGAAAACGGGAGATTACGTTGAAAAGGGCGATGTTATCGCAATTCTTTATTGTTCCGACGAAGCTCTTTTTGATGCGGCAGAAAAGCAATACCGCAAAGCAGTAACGTTTTCTTCTTCAAAACCGAACGGTATACCGCTTCTTCTTGACGTTGTTGAGTAAATATGCACAAAAAATACTGGTGTTTTTTGACTTGCCAGTGATTATACATTATGATATAATTAATCGAATTTATAATGAAAAGGAGATATTTTCATGAGCGTATTAAACAAGATTGATAAAGCTGCCGAATCCAAAGGCGCACTTGTTGTTAAAATCTGGCAGTTCATCAAATTCATCGTTGTTAGCCTCGGTGCTATGATTGTTCAGTTCACTCTTCTGAACACTCTCAATCTCATTCCTCCCATTGCTGAACTTTATAATCAGCCCTTTGAGTGGAAGTTCTTTGTTTATCCCGTTGCAATCGGCGGTCTCGGTTACTTTATCGTAAGCAACGTTGCAAACATCGTTGCTCAGATTGTTGCTTTCTTTATCAATAAAGAAAAGACTTTCAACTCCAGCGCAAACGTTGCAGTAACTCTTCCCATCTACATAGTTTTCACAATTGCTCTTATCGTTTTTGCCGCTTGGCTTAACCCCACTCTCAAAGAGCTTCTCATCGGCAAGGAATTCCTTGGCTTTGTATTCAGCGAAAACGCTGCAAAGAACACAGCAACAATGGCTTGCTCAGCTATGCAGTTCTTCCTTTATTTCCCCGTTGATATGCTTCTTTTCCACAAGAAGAAGGAAGATAAATAATTTAATACAAATGTTAAAACGGAGCTTCGGCTCCGTTTTTTTGTTTCGGAATACTGTGAGTTTTTGAATTTACATTCGTCTAAAGGATGAAAAGAGGTGATATTGTGGATAAAGGTTATCAGAGTTATGAACGGTTTACGGTAGGCGATAAGCGAGGCTTGGTTGAGATTATTGAACTTTACAGCGACAGTCTTGCGGCATTTATCAACGGTTTTGTGCACAATGAAAGCACAGCAGAGGATTTGATGCAGGAAACCTACCTTGAACTGATCAAAAAGGAGCATCATTTTAAAGGTGAATCACAGTTCAAAACCTGGCTTTTCAAAATCGCGCGCAACAAAGCGATTGACCATATCCGCAAACACAGAAGGGTTATCCCTGTTGACGAGACGTTTGTTTTCTGCATTGAAGAGGGAGAAGCTCCCGAAGGTTTGCTGATTGCGGCAGAGAGAAACCGCGCGGTGCGAGAGGCTATGGCGCAGATTAATCCGCTTTATGCTCAGGTTCTTTATCTTTCGTTTTTTGAAGATATGAGCAATGCCGAGGTATCTCTGGTAATCGGCAAAAGCAAAAGACAGGTGGAAATGCTGATTTATCGGGCAAAAGAGTCTTTGAAAAAATATTTGGAAAAGGAGGGCTTTGAGTATGAATAAATATGAAGCGCGTGCAGAAGCGGTTCTTAAAAAACGTGAGGAGTATAATCAAAAACGCGCTGCTTCAATGCGCCGCATTGTGGGTGTAACCGCGTCGGTTGCGTGTGTTGCCGTTATTCTGGGTATAGGCTTTGCGATGAAAAGCATTATCCGTCCCGTTAACCCTGACGTCACAAATGCAAGCGGCACAAGCGAAATTGTCGTTACTGCACAGGTGGAGATTGCCTATAACGGCAAAACCGTATTTGTTTCTAAAGAAATAGAAAACCAAGGCAACTACGTAACTTGCTATGTCAATGATGTAAACGAAGAAAACCCTTATCACGAAAGCAACAGCTACGGTGTTATGTCAGCGCAGGGCGAAATCATTGTGCCGCCCGTTTACAGCAAGGCTTTTGCGGTCAGCGAAAACTGTTTTGTTGTTGAAAAAAGAGACGAAAATCACGATGTTGTTTCTGCACTGACGGATTCCGAGGGCAACGTTCTTTTTGATTTTTTCAAAGGTTATATTCGGGCAATACCGTACGGCGAAGACGTGTTTGTGCTTATTGCAGAGGGATTTGGCGGTAAGGATATTCTTCTCAAAACAGACGGAACACGTGCAATCGATATAGAATTTGAAAACCTGACCTATGCTCACACGGCAATGATCCCACACGGCTTTGAGCGTGATGAATTTTTATTTGGTATATATAATAATGAGATTTACGTTATCAGCTATAAGGGTGAAATAAAAGGCGTTTACGGCGAAAATCCGAAAATAAAAAAATCGCTCGGCAACGGCTTTGCCCTGACTGCGGCGTACCGAGACAAAACATTGCTTTTGGGTGCTTGTGATGATGCAGGCAACGAAATCATTCCCTGTGAATATAACTCTCTTTATTTCACGGGTGACAGATTTGTGGGCAGGCGAGGTGCTAATCAGGGTCTTGACCCTCACGACGTAGCGGTAATATATGATACGCAGGGAAATCTTGTTTGCAATGGAGGAGTATTCCTTGATATCATATTTGAATACGGTGCCGAAACAGGCGTAGGTATTGCGATGGGTGAATGGAGCGACGAGAAAATGGTTGTGCTTGGCGGCTGTTGGGTTATTGATAAAAACGGCAACAAGCTTTCGGACGAATATGACAGCATAGGCAAAAATGCTGACGGAACTTACACCGCGTATTATGACGGCCATACAAAAACCCATCTGCTTGACGCAAACGGTAACGTTATTGAATAATTCTTACCATCTTTTTGGGGCGGAGCATTATGCTTCGCTCTTTTTTTGCGTGAATTTTTTCCGCGACACATAATTTTGTGGCTTTTACCATAGATTAACCACAATATCTTGTGTTATTATTTCACCATCGACCCGATGCTGTTGCATATTTTGTGCTTTGTGAGGTGATTTTATGAATATCCAGGGCTTGCAAAAGCTGACTTTGCTTGATTATCCCGGCAAAATGGCTTGCATCGTCTTTACGGGCGGCTGTAACCTGCGTTGCCCCTTCTGCCATAACGCTTCAATCGTTCTTAACCCTTCAGCCGAAGGTGAGTTCAGCGTTGAAGAAATCAAGGCGTTTCTCAAAAAGCGTCAGGGGATTCTTGAGGGCGTTGTTATAACAGGCGGCGAACCTCTTATGCAAAAGGATATCGCGGATTTCATTGTGCAAATCAGAGAGCTCGGCTACAGCGTCAAGCTTGATACAAACGGAACTTATCCCGATAAGCTTCGCGAGCTGATTGACAGAGGTCTTGTTGATTACGTTGCAATGGATATCAAAGCTTCACCTGCAGGCTATCCGCCGGCAGTCGGCATAGGCGGCTATGATATTTCAAAAATTACCCAAAGCGTAAAACTGCTTTTAGAGGGCAGAGTAGATTATGAGTTCAGAACAACGGTTGTGCGCGAATTTCACAGCATCTTTGATATGAACGCTCTGGGCGAATTCATCAAAGGAGCAAAACGCCATTATCTGCAGGCGTTCAGAGATTCGGGCGAGATTATAGGCTTCGGTCTTTCGGAGGTTCCCAAAGCCGAAATGGAAGAAATGCGCAAAATAATGCTCGGTTACGTTGAAAGCTGCGAGCTTCGCGGTGTGTGAATATTGCTTCGTTGTAAAAACACCCAAAATATAGTGTATATATCGTGCAGTTTCAACAAACTTCTTCAAAATCACACAATATCTTGTAAAATCCATTGACAGAACCACAATAATTTGTTATTATCATTAAGCTGCCGATTGGGCAATATTTTGCTCATCGGGAATTAACAAGGTTTTAATTATTAATGACTATATACATATTCAGAAAGGAACGAGTTGCATGTATCAGGTAGTAAAAAGAGACGGCAAAGTTGCTGATTTTAATATCAGCAAAATCGCAGAAGCAATCAAACTTGCTTTTGAATCAAAAGAAAAGCAGTTCCATCCCTCAACAATCGATTTCCTTGCTCTCAAGGTAACAGCAGATTTCGAGCCCAAGATTGAAAAGGACCTTATCGCTGTTGAAGACATTCAGGACAGCGTTGAATCCGTTCTTATTCAGGCAGGCTATGCAGACGTTGCAAAGGCTTATATTCTTTACAGAAGACAGAGAGAAAAGCTCCGCAACCTCAAATCAACAATCCTTGACTATAAAGATCTTGTTAACAGCTACGTTAACGTTACCGACTGGAGAGTTAAAGAAAACTCAACCGTAACATATTCAGTCGGCGGTCTTATTCTCAGCAACTCGGGCGCTATCACCGCTAACTATTGGCTCTCCGAAATCTATGATGACGAAATTGCCAATGCTCACAGAAATGCGGATATCCATATTCACGACCTTTCAATGCTCACAGGTTACTGCGCAGGCTGGTCGCTCAAGCAGCTCATTCAGGAAGGTCTCGGCGGCGTAACAGGTAAGATCACATCTGCTCCCGCAAGCCACCTTGCAACCCTCTGCAACCAGATGGTTAACTTCCTCGGTATTATGCAGAATGAATGGGCAGGCGCACAGGCTTTCTCATCATTTGATACCTATCTTGCTCCCTTCGT
>JAFXJO010000144.1 GCA_017532185.1 Clostridia bacterium
ACAGAAGAAAGGAAATGCTTCAGGATATCGCTATCCTCACAGGCGGCGAAGTTATCACAGCAGACCTCGGCCTTGAACTCAAAGATACCCAGCTTGCACAGCTCGGCAGAGCCCGTCAGGTAAAGGTTTCCAAGGAAAACACAATCATCGTTGACGGTGCAGGCGAAAAAGAAGATATCTCTGCAAGAGTTGCTCAGATTAAGCTTCAGCTTGAAAATACAACATCCGATTTTGACAGAGAAAAGCTTCAGGAAAGACTTGCAAAGCTTTCAGGCGGTGTTGCAGTTATCAAGGTTGGTGCCGCAACAGAAACCGAAATGAAAGAAAAGAAGCTCCGCATTGAAGATGCTCTTGCTGCAACAAAGGCTGCAGTTGAAGAAGGTTGTGTTGCAGGCGGCGGTGTTGCTCTTCTCAATGCTGTTCCCGGCGTTAAGGCTCTGCTTGAAACAACAGATGACGCCGACGAAAAGACAGGTATCAAAATCGTTCTCAAGGCTCTTGAAGAACCCGTTCGCCAGATTGCGGCAAACGCAGGTCTTGAAGGCTCAATCATCATCAACGCTATTCAGGAAAGCGGCAAAATCGGCTACGGCTATGACTTTGCAAAGGATGTATATTGCGATATGGCATCCGAAGGTATTCTTGACCCCACAAAGGTAACCCGTTCAGCTCTCCAGAATGCGGCTTCTGTTGCATCAATGGTTCTCACAACAGAGAGTCTTGTTACCGATAAACCCGACCCCGCAGCTGATGCGGCTCAGGCAGCTGCAATGGCAGCTCAGGGCGGCGGAATGTATTAATTTTAAAAACAATAAAAAACAGGCATAGTATCGTGAATTCGGTGCTGTGCCTTAACTTTTGCCTGAAAAGTGGCTATTGTTTACCAAAAGTTAATAATTTACAGCTTATATTTATTTGACAAGCAGAAAAAAATGTGGTAAAATTCATTTATCAATCGCCTATTTTAATAATTTTAATAAAACAGGAGGACAAAAAATGAAAAAAGTTAAGTCATTTCTTGCCGTGCTGATGGCTCTTATTATGAGCATGAGCTTCGTTTCTGTAGCTTTCGCTGCAGACGTTACTGAAAAAGACGCCGATAACGGTGTTGCTTCAGGTGCAGATGCTTTTGCTGTCGGTGACACGGTAACAGGAAAAATCAACAGCTCAGAAGACGTTGACTATTTCACACTCACAGTTGCAGAAGCAGGTATCGTTACAGTTACCGTTGAGCACGCTGCAAAAGAAGAAGCAATCGGTACATATTTCACCGTTGAAATTCTTGATGAGGCAGAAAAGTCAATCGCATCATTCACAGTTGCCGCTAACACTGCAACCGTTGCTTCACCTGCTTTCGGTGCAGCTGCAGGTAAATACTTTGTTAAAGTGACAAAGGGTTCCGTATGCGACACAACAGTTGAATATAAGATTACTGCTGCTGTTAATACAGACGCTCTCTCAGAGTATGAATCAAACGATGTGCGCGAAGATGCAACTGCAATCGAGCTTTCATCTGTTTATACTCTCAAGAAGTACAGCGGCACAATCCCCGCTGCAGAAGACGTTGACTATTATAAGTTCAATATTGCAAAGCCCGGCTACATCTATATCTTCGTTGAAAACGATGCAGCTTTCAGCGGCGATTTTGCTCTTGAGCTTGAAACATATTCAGAAGGCGCAGACGGTCTTGCAGAATGGAAAAAGTTTGGTAAGTTTGAAGTTGCAAAGGCAGACACAACAGTTAAGAGCCCCTGCATCGGTGTTTCAGGTAACACAGAATATTATATTTCCGTAACCGGCACTGAAGGCGGCTACAAGCTTTATGTTGTTTACGTTGAAGATTCAACTTCAGAAGCTGAATATAACGATTCAATCGCTTATGCAAACGCTCTTCCCAAGGAAGGTTTCCTTTACAGCACAATCTTTGATAAGAACGACGTTGACTATTATGTAATCGAAGTTGCAGAAAAAACAAAGTATACCGTTAAGGTTGCTGCAGAACCCAAGACCGTTAAAACTGAAGCTCAGTGGAAGGTAAGTGTTGTTAACGGTAAGGGCGAAAGCGTTGCAACATCAGCTACTGCAACCAAGGATAAGGCTGCCGAAATTGAACTCACAGGTCTTGAAGCAGGCAAATATTACGTTAAGGTTGAAGGCGGCGATATTCTCAACACCAATTTCTATACTGTTGAGTATGCAGATAACGGCGCAGACACATCAAATATGACTTTCAAGGAGCTTCTTGGCGCAATTAAATGGAAGACTCTTCTTGATAACTTCTCAAGCTGGATCGGCAAGGTTAATATCAAGCAGATTGTTAAGGATATCGTTGCAAGCCTTGTTGCACTCTTCTCACAGCTCTAATTAATATGCCCACTGGCTAAGCTTTATATCAGCGGCGCATTATCATGGAAAAACCTTGGTAATGCGCTGTTTTTCTTGTTTTAACATATTATCTGTAAAGGAGAATGGCTTTACATGGGATTCGACAGTAATTTCAGCCCCGTGCTCAGATTTTTGGTTGTGAGCGATATTCATTATGAAGATGAACATACGGTTGAGCGTGACCGTATGCAGCAGGCAATCCGAACAGCTTATGAGCTCAGCGAAAAAGAAAACTATAAAAACCTTGATGCGCTTTACGTTGTCGGCGATTTCGCAAACAGCGGCACAAGAAAGCAGATGCTCGCATTCAAGGATACTCTTGACAGCAACCTCAAGCCCGAAACAATCAGAACGCTTTCGCTTGCAAGCCATGAATACGGCTCGGAAGGCGAGGAGGCTGCGCTTGAAAAGTTTGCCGAAATTTTCAAAGAAAACCCTGATACGCATAAGGTTATCAACGGCTATCATTTTATCAGCGTAACAAGCACAAACGGTTGCCACTTTGATGAGAAAAAGCAGGAATGGGTTGCCGCGGAGCTTAAAAAAGCGGTCAAAGATGACCCCAAACGTCCGATTTTCTTCTTCCAGCACCCTCATATTATGGGTACGGTTTACGGCAGTGCAAACTGGGGCGAGGATGAACTGACTGCAATTCTTATGAACTATCCTCAGATTATTGATTTTTCGGGTCATTCACACGCTCCCATCAACGATCCCCGTTCGATTCATCAGCGTCATTTCACCTGCCTCGGAACAGGTACGCTCAGCTATTTTGAACTTGATGAATTTGATAAGGTTTACGGAACCGTTCCGCCCGATAATGACATTGCGGCGCAGATGCTTATTGTTGAAGCAGATGCAGAGGGCAGAGTAAGAGTTTATCCTTATGACCTTATTTCGGGTAATTTCTTCCCCTTCACTTGGAAAATAGATTCAGCTTGGGACGTTGAAAGCTATCTCTATACCGATGCAAGATACAGAACTGAAGAGGCTCCTTGGTTTGAAGATTCGGCTAAGGCTGAAATCAAGGATGTAAAGTCAGATGGCTTTACGGTTGAGTTTGACCAGGCAAAGGTTAAAACAGAATACGTTGACGATTATAACCTCTATCTCAAGCGTGCAGACGGACTTATTGTTCGCAACTCAACAATCTGGAGCAAGTTCTATCTCTACGATATGCCCGATAAGCTCAGCGTTACCTTTAATGAACTTGAAAGCGGCGAATATTACGTTGAAATCTATGCAAACAGCTTCTGGAGAACCCGATGCAAGAAGCCTTTGATAACAGAAAGAGTTACTCTTTAAACACAAATTAACTGTTTTGAAATCAAGCATATCTGCGATTTTTCGAGATATGCTTGATTTTTTTTGCGTTTTGTATTAAAATGATTTTATAATGGACAGATATGGCGCAATGTGAACTTTATTTGTGTTGATGCTTTATTTTTTGAAACGGAAGGTGAATGCTTTGGCTGAAAACGTTAAGGCGGCAAACGCTGTTGTTGACGAAGAAGCGGTGCTCCGACAGTATCATAACCAGAACAAAAACTATCTCAGCCCCAAGCATTATGTGGCTTATATTCTTTCGGGTATGGGCGACACAATGTGGATGACTTTCAGCAAAAAGCTTTTCTTTTTTGCAACCCAGTTTCTCGGCATAAGCGCAACAACCTGGGGCCTTGCGGAAACGGTAAGTTTTATTGCCGATACAATGGATAACGCGATTTCAGGTCTTATCATTGACAGAACAAGAACCCGTTGGGGCAGGGTAAGACCTTATATCGTGCTCACGCTTCCTTTCTGGGTTTTCGGTTCGCTTTCTCCGTGGCTTCTGCCGTCGTCAATGCCGCAGTCAAGCCTTTTTATCTCGTTTTTGATTTTTAACTATGTCGGCTCAATCGCAAGGTCTTTCTATGATACGAGCTACCAGATAATCCTTTTTAATCTTACGCCTAACCCTATTGAGCGCAACAGGCTCATTGCAACCGATGCTTATGCCGATCTCGTAGGTGTTTGGATTCCGTCGCTTTTTTCGGGCGTTGTTGTTGACTTTCTGCCCCAGATTCTCGGCGTCGGTTCGCGAAGCATCTACACGGGCGGAGCAATAGCGTTCACGGTTTGCGTTGTTATTTTCAGAACTTACGGTTTCTTTTCGCTTAAAGAAAGAATGCCTCTTTCTACAAGACAGGAAATGAACGAAATGGGTCTTGTGCAGACCATCAAATCAATCGGCACCTGCCGTCCGATGTGGGTTCTTCTTATTAAGAACTTCTTTGGTGTGGGTAAGGCAACCGGTTCGATGGTTGAAGATTTCTTCTGGCTTAACTGTATGGGCAGACTTTCTTACGGAACAATTGCAGGTCTTTTCACAGGTCTTCCCAGCTATTTTGTTCTTCCTCTTGCTCCGAAGCTCACAAAGAAATTCGGTTTGAGAAATCTTGCGGCAGGCAGCTATATGTTCTGCGGTTTATGTTATTTCATAATGTGGATTGTGGGCTATAAGCCTTTTGGCGAGGATAAATTCATTCTCAACCTTATCTGGATTATTGTTGCGCTCACATTCTGCGGTTCTCTTAACAGTATTCAGAGATATTGCGGCACTTCGCTCAACGGTGATCTTTATGACTACGTTGAATGGAAATCCGGTGTACGCAACGAGGCAACCATTACTGCCGCGATGAGCTATTTCAAACTCATTTCCGATGCCGCCGCAAAAATGATAAGCGCTTTTGCTGTTGCGGCAATTCACTATATACCTCTCATCGATGCAAACGGTATTCAGGTTCCTCAGACAGACCCCGGTATGCTTGCCGGTATCTGGACCGTTTTTGCTCTTGCTCCTGCAATCGGCAGATTTATGAAGGGCGTGACGCTTATGTTCTTCAACGTTCATGGCGAAACAAAAGAGACAATGATGTATGAACTTGCAAAAATCAGAGCCGCAAAAGGCATTGATACAGAGGGTGCCGAATAATAAAATATGCTTTAAAAACGCACGGTGATTGCCGTGTGTTTTTTAATATCATACATATCTGACAAATTGACCAAATATTATTATATTAATTTGCCTATATTATTATAATAATATATTAAAAAAGACTTGAAAAACGGACGGTGATATGTTAAAATGACTTGTATTATATGAAAGTGTCTGCAAAATAGCTTTCATAAGTGTTCAAGGAGGAAAATGCATATGACACTCTTAAAGAAATCATTGGCTTTGGTTCTCACCATCGCAATGATCTTCAGCACCATGTCCGTAATGGGCTATGCTGCTAACGACGGCTCTGCCGGCATTACATATTTCGAGCATATGAATGCTGACGGCACCATCGGCGTTGATGACGGTTCTAACGGAATTCAATTCCGTTACAAGTTCTTCCGTTACGCGCTTGTAAGCGGTGGTGATACCGCTGAAACAACAGACGACGTTTATGATTGGATTGAAACAGAAAAAGCTGCTCCCGGCGAAAAAGTTAAAGCAAGACTTTACGTCGGCACAGATTTCCCTGTTTATTCATCATTTTCAGCCGCAGCAATGTTTGATCCCGCTTTCTTCAGCGTCAGCTACTCTGAAACAAGCGCTTTCACAATTGCAACAAACAAAAACCATTCCACAGGCCTGAGCATCTCAGGCACAGATGGCGGCGGCTACAGATCAAACCCCTATAACTACAACACACTCAGAGGTAAGAAGAGCTTCCTCAACAACCCCGGTGTTGCAGCAGACGGCACAGAATCATACTACATTCCCTATAATTACCTGGATGACAAGGGTATCATCACAGCAACCGTTCTTATTTCCGGTGCAGGTGCAAGACCCTTCAGTGTAAACGATTGGGTATATGAACTTGAGTTCACCGTTAAGAATGATTCTTACGTAAAAACACCCGGTAACAAGGGTTATGTCAAGACTCCTCTTGAGTTTGCTAACCAGGGTAAGATTTCTGAGGCAACCGGCGCACAGGGTCTCGTTGATATTCCCAAGTATCCCTACGGTGCTTCAAATAACTACGATGGCGTCAGCATGTTTGAATATGATCCTTACGCTGTCACAACTCCCGGTTACGTAAGCGTATTCAGCAACGTAACGTTTGACGCTCTTGCAGAAGAAGGCGGCTACTTTGACGGCAACGAAACAACAAAGGTTGTTCCCGGTGTTATCGGTCAGGGTAAGGTTGATGCTTCAACAGTTATCCCCAAGAATGACGACGGCAAGGTTCTTGAAGGCTGGTCATTAACAAAGGGCGGCGAAATCCTCAAGGGTTCTGACTATGCAAGCATGGTATACGGCTACGAGGACATCACTCTCTACGCAGTTTGGAAGGAATCCGTAGTTAACACATACTACACTTATGAAGTGTACAATATGAATCCTGACGGTTCTTATCCTTCAACTCCCGTTTCACAGCAGTTCAAGGCTGAAAAGGACACTGTAATTGAGATTACCTCAGCCAGCGCTCCCGAAGGCTTTGTTCTTGATGAAAATGCAGCTAACATCCTCAGCGGAGTAGTCAAAGCAGATAACTCAACGATCCTCAGAGCATATTTTGCAAGAAAACAATATACGGCAACATATCACTATTCAGATAACAACGGCGCTCAGAAAGACCAGATGAAGCTTTACTTCGGTCAGGAAATTCCTGCTTTCGACGCAGTTGACGGCGGCGAACCCAACGTTCCCGGCAAGAAGTTCGAAGGTTGGTCACTCAGCGAAACTGCAAACCTTGCAGTTCCCGGTGTAATGCCCAACAAGGATATTGATATGTATCCCATGTATTCCGACATCATCTACACATATGTGTATGATGCTAACGGCGGTAAGTTTGCAGACGACGCAGAGCTCAAGAGCTTTGTGTATAAATACGGCGATGTTCCTGCAAAGTTCACAGAAATTCCTGTTAAGGAAGGTTATGAGTTCTCATATTGGGATATCGATCTTCCCGCAGCAGTAACAGAAGATCTCGTTTTCAAAGCTGAATATAACATCAGCAACTATACAGTTAAGTTTGCTGATAAAGACGGCAACGTAATTGACGATGCTACTCTTGTTCTTGAATACGGCTCAGAAGTTACAGCCGCTGACGTTCCCGAAGGCTATAAGTCAGATGCATGGACTCTTGATAACGGTGTTGGCGTTGAGTTCCCCTACACAGTAACAGGCGACGTTACTTTCACCGCAACAGAAGATGCTAATATGTATGACGTAACCTTCTATGTTGACGGCGAAGTTTATGAAACTTATAAACTCGAAAACGGCAGCGAAGTAGTTCTTCCTGATGCTCCCGCAGATAAGACAGGCTATAAGTTTTCAACATGGAACCCCGATGCAAACGGTGCAACCGTTGACGGCGCAGACCTTGAATTCAACGCAGTGTTTGTAAAGGGTGAATACGTTCTTTCCTTCAATACTGACGGCGGCACAGCAATCAATCCCATCACAGCAACTTACGGTGACAACATTTCAAATCTTCTTCCCGGTGCAGATGCAACAACCAAGGAAGGCTACACCTTCGCAGGTTGGGATACAAAGCTTCCCGAAACAATGCCCGGCGTAAACACAGAAGTTAAAGCTCTCTGGACAAAGAACGCTTACAGTGTTAAGTTTGTAAACGGTCTCACAGGCGCTGAAATCACAACAGTTTCAGGCGAATTCGGTTCAGAAGTTAATGCTCCCGCACTTCCCACAGTTGCAGGTTATACCTTCGCTTGGGACGTAACTCCTCCCTCAACAATTCCCGCAAAGAATGAAAAGGGCGAGCTTATGGCAAACGGCGGCGTTATGACAATCACCGCAGTTCCCACAGCTAATGACGTAACAATCACTTTTGATACAAACGGCGGCGAACCTGCAACAATGGATGCTATCGGCGGCAAGGCAAACGAAGCTATTGACCCCGCAATTTCAGAGCCCAAGGCTCCCGAAGGTATGCAGTTCATCGGTTGGGATGACGGCACAGGCAAAGTTATCGCAACTCCCACAACCTTCCCTGCAGAAAGCGTAACTCTTAAAGCAGTTTACGAAAACCTCAAGTTTGAAGCAATCTATAACCCCAACGGCGGTGCTTTTGCTGACGGTTCAACAGATAACGTAACATTTGAAGCTGAATACGGTGCAACAGTTCCTGCTCCCGCAGCTCCCTCAAGAAATGGCTACACATTCACAGGCTGGTCACCCGTTGTTACAACAATGCCTGCCAAGGATGTTGAGTTCGAAGCTCAGTGGGAAGCAGTTGGTCCCGTTGATTACACAATCACAGTTTATGCAGTTAACCCTGCAACAGGCGAGCTCCTTGCTCCCATCGTAACAAACCACAAGGCTGAGGCAGGCACAAAGCTTCAGATTCTTGAAAAAGGCTCAACAGTTCCCGACGGCGTAACAGCTATCTGGTATGAAGACCTTTATACATCAAATTCAAACGTTCCCGATGCAGATAATTCAAACAACGTTCTTGAACTCACAGTTGCTCTTGACGGTAACAACAATCTTGTTGCTTACTTCAAGCTTCAGGAATACTCAATAGTATTTGACGCAAACGGCGGTGAATTTGACACAGCTCCTGCAGATGATGACCGCTACAGCGGCAATCAGTTCACAGTAGCCGGCACATACGGCGAAACAGTAGAGCTTCCTGTAGAACCCACAAAGGAAGGCTATGATTTCATCGGCTGGAAAGACGGCGAAACAGATTATATCTATAAAAATGAAGTTCCCGCATTCGCAGGCGACGTAGATTACGTTGCAGTATGGGAAAAGAAGACATACGATGTAACCTTCACCGTAACAGATGAAGAAGGCAACGTTGTTTTTGAGGAAACAGTAACGTTTGAGCACGGTGAGAACGTTGTTGCTCCCGATTATAAGCCCGAAGACGGTTATGAGTTTGACGGTTGGGATATCCCTGCCGGCACAAAGGCTGAAAATGCCGATGATTACTCAACAAATGCAACTCTTGTAAATTATGACGTTAAGTATGTTGCAATAACAGGTGTTCCCGAAGGCGGTGCAATTCCTGCTGATACAACAAAGACAGTTAAGGATGGCGCATTTGAAGTTGGCGCAGCAACAGTTCCCGAAGGTTACAGCTTCGAAGGCTGGTTCATCAACAGCGCAACAGGCGCAAAGGCTGATGCAACTTACACAATGACCGCTGCTCCCGTAACATTCTACGGCGAATTCAAGGCTAACACCTATAACATCAATTATGATGTTAACGGCGGTAACTACCTTGCATCAACTCCCGTTGCTTTCGGTACTCCCGTAACAACAATCACTGTTCCCACCAAGGAGGGCTTCACCTTCAAGGGTTGGGAAGATGTACAGGGCAACCTTGTAACAGACGAAGCAGGTAACGTTCTCGATGCAGATTTCACAATGCCTGCAGGCGACGTTCTCCTCAAAGCAACTTGGGAAGAGAACCCCACATTCCACAGCGTATCTTATACATTTAATATAAGCGGTATCGCAACAGCTCCTGCAACTGAAACAAACATTCAGGCAGGTACAACTCACGCTCTTGCTGTTGCTCCCGCAGATACAGCAGAATATAAGTTCACAGGCTGGTATTATAACGGCAACAAGGTAACAGAAATTGTTATGCCCGCAAGCGACGTAACAATCATCGGTATCTGGGAACCCATCGTTGCAGAAACCTTCACACTCACTCTTGATGCAAACGGCGGTACATTTGCAGACAGCAAGGAAACAAACGAAACTGAGCATCAGGCAAACGCAGACCTCAGCGGTCTTAATGCGGTTATTCCCACAAGAGAAGGCTATACCTTCGTTAAGTGGTCACCTGAACTTCCTGCAACAATGCCTGCTGAAGATCTCACACTCGTTGCACAGTGGGAAGTTGAAGAATACACAATCAACTTTGATTCAAACGGCGGTTCAGCAGTTCCTTCAATGGACGTTGAATTCGGTCAGAAAGTAACTCCTCCCACTCAGCCTACCAAACCCGGTTATGATTTTGTTGAATGGTCACCCGCACTTCCCTCAACAATGACAGATATCGGCAATGACGGTGCTGAAATGACAGTAACAGCGGTTTGGGAAGCAAAGAAATATCCCGTAAGCCTCAATGCTAACGGCGGTGTTCTTGCAAACGGCGATGAAACATTCGCAGCTGAAATTGCTTTTGAAACAGTTCTTTCAACAGTTGCTCCCGTAGCTGATCCAACAAGAGACGGCTATAAGTTCCTCGGTTGGACAACAGTAGGTCAGACAGGTTATGTAACAATTCCTGCAACACAGCCCATCGGCGGTCTTGATTATACCGCAGCTTGGGAAGCTCTCAACAGCACAATCAGCTTCGACGCTAACGGCGGCGAATCAGTTGCAGATTTGAGCATACCCACAGGCGAAACAGTTGAAAGCGTTCCCGTAACCACCAAGGAAGGCTATGACTTCCAGGGTTGGATGGACGAAAGCGGTGCTCTTGTAACCGATAAGGACGGTAAGTTCACAAGCGAATTCAAGATGCCTGCAAACAACGTTAAACTCACAGCTTCTTGGAAGATTAAGTCAGCAGAAGTTAAGTATGAGTTCACAGGTGATGTTCCCGCAGACGCAACTCTTCCCACAGGCGGCACATTCGAATACGGCGCAACTGTAAACGTTGCAGCTGCTCCCAAATCAGAAGGCTATAAGTTCGACGGTTGGTATAACGGCAACGTTCCCGTTGCTCCCGGTTCAACCTTCAAGATGGGCGAAGATGCAGTTACACTCACAGGTAAGTGGGTTAAGGAAGAAGTTAAGACTTACACAGTAACATTCAGTGCAGCAGGCGGTCAGTTCTCTGACGGCAAGACAAGCTGGACATATACTCTCAAAGAAGGCGACGCAATCACAGCTCCCACAGCTGATGATGTTTCAAGAGAAGGCTTCGTATTCACAGGCTGGGATTCAACAGTTCCCAACACAATGCCTGCCGAAAATCTTAACTTCTCAGCAGTTTGGGATGTAGATGACACAAGAAAGAACCTTGTGGCAGATGCAAACGGCGGTAAGTTTGAAGACGGCACAAGCGTTAAGAACCATAAGTTTAACGCAGGCGATACGGTTGACGGTGCTATCGAAGAACCCAAGAGAGATGGCTATAAGTTCAACGGTTGGTCAGGTCTTGAAGACGGCAAAATGCCCAATGCTGACACAACAATCAAGGCAAACTGGGTTGCAGAAGTGACAATCGATCCCAACGGCGGTACTTTTGCTGACGGCACAACTGCTAAGATCACAACAACAGGTGATGCTATCAACACAGACGGTAAACTTCCCGTAACAAAGGATAAGGTAAACTTCCTTGGCTGGAAGGATACAATCTCAGGCAACACTTATGATACGATTCCCGCAACAAGCGATGTTCCCATGAACCTCGTTGCACAGTGGGATAATATGGAACAGCACACAGTAACATTCTATGTAGGCGGCAATGTTCACAAGACTGACAGCTACTATGAAGGCGATGCAATCGTTCTTCCTGCTGATCCCACAGTAACAGGCTTTGATTTTGGCGGCTGGACGCTTGAAGACGGCACAACTGTTCCTGCAACAATGGGTGACAGCGACCTCAAGGTTATTGCTGTTCTCACACCTCATAAGCACAACGTAACTTTCTATCTTGACGATGCAAAGACAAACGTTTATGAGGAATATAAAGACGTAGCATTCGGTTCAGAAATCGAAGCTCCCGCTGATCCCACTCATCCCACAAATCCTGAACTCGTATTCGCAGGTTGGACACCCGCACTCGAAGCAGAGATGCCTGATAACGACCTTGAATATGTAGCAACATGGAAAGAAAAAGAAGTTGGCAAGTATGCTGCTCACTTCATCGCAAACGGTGAAACTTGCGGACTTCATATTCTCGCTGAAGGCGAAACAATCCCCGTTCCCGAAGATCCCAAGAAGTTCGGCTATGTATTTGTTGGTTGGGAACCCTCAGTTCCCGAAACAATGCCTGCTCAGGATATGACCTTCGAGGCACAGTGGGAGATCGATAAAGACTTCGTTTCAATCATCATTGGCGGCACAGTAATCGGCGGCGGCGCACTTGCAGGCATTATCGGCACAGGCGCTATCATCGGCGGTGCTTCAATCATCGGCGGCATCCTTATATTCTGGGGTGCAACTGAAATTGCTAAGAACACATTCACAGTAACCTATAAGGTTGACGGCGAAGTTTATAAGACCTATAAGGTTCTTGCAGGTACAAAGATTCCTGTTCCTGCTGATCCTGATAAGAACGGCAGCAAGTTTGCAGGCTGGAACCCCGAAGTTCCTGAAAAGATGCCCAAGGAAGACCTTGTATTTGAGGCAACATGGAATGCAGATGCAGACGTTGAAATTCCCTCAACAGGTTCATTCTCAGGTGTAGCTGCTTTTGCAGCAATCTCGGCAGCAGGTGCATTTGCATTCATCGCTACCAAGAAAAAGAAGGACGAAGATGAGGAATAATCCTCTGAAATCAGTCTGAAAAACAAATGAAAACCGCCGCAATCCCAGTGATTGCGGCGGTTTTATATATCGCCACTTGTAAAGCTGCATTACTTTACAAATGGCGATACTTTATTGTTTTTGACAAAAACAGCAGAAAGCTTGATATCGTTATGTTCCGATGGCTTTGAAAACCCTTGAAAGTACGATTGTAAAGGTTAGCTCCTTTACAAAATCGGGCGCTACAAGTTTATATTCCCCAAGAGTTTCTTCGCCCGAAGTGAAGGTAACTGTGCCCAAAACCTGACCTTTTTCAATCGGTGCGGCAACGTTGACGGCTAGGTCGATTGATTGCTTGATTTCGCCCTCTTTTCCTTTCTGAATAAGCACCGCATCAGGTTTCGGAATAACAGGCATAATGCTTTCTTCAACACCGCCGATAACGGCAACTGACGGGATCAGCGATGGGTCAATAACGGGAGTAACGGTTGTATAGTTTGAAAATCCCCAGTTCAACATAGATTTTGCTGTTTCAAATCTGTCGCTGCTGTTTTCGCTGCCGAGCACAACCGCTATCAAATGAGTACCGTTTCTTTTGGCGCTTGCTGAAACGCAACAGCCGGCTTTTGAAGTGGTGCCTGTTTTGAGACCCGTTGTGCCTTCGAAAAACCTGACCAGTTTGTTCGTGTTAACAAGCTCCGTTTCGCCGCCCCTGACAGAATCCATCCAGATGGTTGTGTAATTTATAATCATTTCGTGTTTGAGGAGTTCTCTGCTCATAATTGCAACGTCAAGGGCAGTTGTAAGATGGTTGACGGTTGTATCGTCAAGTCCTGTGCAGTTTTCAAAGTTAGTGTTTTTCATTCCGAGTTCGGCAGCTCTTTGGTTGAGCGCGGCAACAAATGCATCTTCGCTTCCGCTTACATATTCGCCGAGTGCGGTGCAGGCATCGTTTGCGCTGTAAACAGCGGTGGATTTAAGCAAATCGTCAACCGTCATCTGCTCTCCCTCTTTGAGCCAGATTTGCGAGCCGCCTTTTGAAGCGGCGTTAGCTGAAACGGTAACAACGTCATTGAGTTTTATTTTGCCCGAATCAATTGCCTCAACAACCAGAAGAAGCGGCATTATTTTTGTGACGGATGCAGGGCAGAGTTTTTCGTTTTCGTTATATTTCATAAGTACTTTGCCTGTTGATGCATCCATAAGTACAGCGGCTTTAGCTTTTATTTCAACGGGCAAATCACCCTCGGCAAAAGCAAAAACCGAAACCGAAGCGATAATCAAAATCGATAATACAACGCTAATAATTGATTTTAATAAATTTTTCATATCCGAAACCCCTTTCATCTCAATATATATGAGAGTGAGTGTTGATTATCACCGCTTTTTCTGTTATAATTAAAAAAATTCATTTCAGAAGGTAAGTTTATGAAGGCAGCTTTCTATACCTTGGGTTGCAAGGTTAACCAATATGAATCACAGGCGATGGCGCAGAATCTTGAAAGACACGGTTTCGTTATCTGCGATGCAAGCGAAGAGGCAGACGTTTACGTTATCAATTCGTGTACCGTAACGGCAGAGAGTGACCGCAAAACCCGTCAGAGCGTACGCCGATTCAAAAAACTTCATCCTGACAGCCTTGTTTTGCTTACGGGTTGTATGCCCCAGGCTTTTCCTCGGGCGGGTGAAGAGCTTGAGAGTGCGGATATTGTTATCGGCAATAAAAGCAATCATCTCATTCACGATTACATAATGCAGTATATAAACGGCAGCGGCAGAATTGTTGCCGTTGATGAACATAAAAGCGGAGAAGCTTTCACAGGCGATAAAATCAGTTCATTCCGCGAGCGCACAAGGGCTAACGTTAAGATTGAGGACGGCTGCAACCGATTTTGCTCTTACTGCATCATTCCTTATGCAAGAGGCAGAGTGCGTTCAAAGCCGATTGAAGAACTTAAGGCAGAGCTTGCCGAACTTGAAAAAAACGGTTTTTGCGAGATTGTGCTTGTGGGAATCAATCTTTCCGCTTACGGTACGGATAACGGCTCCTGCCTTGCAGAGGCGGTTGAAGCGGCGGCAGCTTTTGAGGGCATAAAAAGAATAAGGCTCGGTTCGCTTGAGCCTGACCATATTACAGACGAGGTTATTGCAAGGCTTGCGGCAGTTGAAAAATTCTGTCCGCAGTTCCATATTTCGCTGCAAAGCGGATGCGATAAAACTCTGAAAAAAATGAACCGCCATTATACTGCCGAGGAATATCGCGAGCTTTGCAAAAAGCTTCGCTCAACCTTTGACGGAGCAACGCTGACCACCGACGTTATGGTAGGATTCCCTGATGAAACGGCAGAGGATTTTGAACAGTCTCTTGCTTTTGTTAAAGAAATCGGTTTCGAAAAGGTTCACGTGTTTCCTTATTCGCGCCGCGACGGTACACCTGCCGCAAGAATGGCGAATCAGGTTGAAAATGCAGAAAAGACAAGGCGTGCGGCAATTATGACGGAAGAAACCGAGAATATAAGAAAAGCGTTTCTTCTCTCGCAGGTTGGCAGGGTGCTTGAGGTTTTGCCTGAAGAATTCCATAACGGCTTTATGCAGGGCTACACGGCGAACTATACGCCTGTAAGAATTATCGGCGCAGAAAATGAAAAAGAAATTATAAAAGCAGAAATAATCTCGGTTGAAGATGATTTCTGCATCGGAAAAATTATATAATCAAATTGAAAGGGTCGCCATAAGGCGGCCCTTAATTATTGCTGTGGTTTATAGGCATTCTGAAAATCAGGCTGCGCAGAGCCTTTCCGTTGAAAGGAATGAGAGGATAAAGAAAGCTTTGTCCCGTAACGGTTTTGTTGAATGCAATCTCAAGTGAAATGATGATAATGCCTGCGATGAATCCCCAAAGGTTAAACAGTGCTGTAAGAGCAAGAAGCAGCATTCGCATCAGCTTGAACGCGTAGCCGAGTTCAAAGCTCGGCTGGGTGAAGTTTGTCATTGCAACAAATGCCATATACAGAACAACCTCGGGCACAAACCAGCCTGCGGAAACTGCAAATTCACCAAGAACAAGGGCGCCTATGATACCGAAAGAGCCGCTGAGTGCCTGCGGAGTGTTGATTGAGGCAAGACGGATGGTATCTATAACGATTTCAACAATAAAAAGCTGAGCGATAATCGGTACTGTGTTCATCTCTTCAATTCTTATAAAATCGAGCCATTGCGGAATATATGCAGGATTCCGCACGAGCAGATACCATATCGGAATAAGAAGCAACGTTAACGCAAAAACAAACATTCTTATTATACGCAGATATGAACCGATAAGCGGTGACATATAGTAATCGTTTGTATCCTGCATAAAATCGAATATGCCTGAGGGGATAATCATTGCGGCGGGGGAATTATCGGTGAGCAGAATTATGCTTCCCTCAAGCACGCTTGCGGCGGCGGCATCGGGTCTTTCGGTATATCTTACCTTCGGAAAAGGGTTGAGTCTTTGCTTTGTAACAAGGCATTCAACAAGGCTCTGCTGACCGAGAGTAAGGGAGTTGATTGTTATTGAATCGAGTTTTTTGCGCAGAGTGTTGAGCGCTTTTTCGTTAACCTTTCCGTTAAGAAAGCAGATAACAACGTCGCTTTTGGAGACCTTGCCTACGGTATGAAGCTCCATTGTGAGGTTGATATCTCTTATTCTTCTGCGTATAAGGGCGGAATTGAAAACAAGCGTTTCAACAAAGCCGTCGTGAGGACCGCGAAGTACTCTGTCGTTTTCGGGTTCGCTCATCGACCTTACGGGATAAGTTCTTGCATCAACGATTATTCCGTCGCTCAAGCCGTCAACAATCAGACCTATACCGCCTGAAAGAACGTATTTTATAAAATCCTTCGGTTTGCCGGCAACGTCGGTTTCAACGTAGGGGATATAAGCATCGGCAAATTCTCTGGCAGTCTTTTTATCGGTATAATCTTTTTCGCTTATCTTCATCAGATAAGCCATAACTCTTTCCATCAGTTCGTCTTTGCAGAAACCGTCAACAAAATACAGACGTGCGCGTTTTTTGCCGCCGATAAAAATGTCTCTGCCCACAAGGTCGTAACTTGCGCTCATGCGAAGCTCGTTATCGAGCATTGTAACGTTATTTATGAAATCATTTGAAAAGCAATCCCTCAGAGTAATCACCTCAAAATAAAAATGGCAACAGACGTTTGCCTGTCACCATTTATTATTAACTCAAAAATCAGCGATATTCGTTATAAAGGTTTACAAGAGCGTTCCAGGTCAGCGGACCTACGGCGCCTGTTTGCGGAATGTTGCTCAGCTTCTGAACAGCCTGAACGGCGGCTTTGGTGCGGTCACCGTAAATACCGTCAACAGTAACAAGCGGAACGGCATTGTTGTTTTGAGCAATCGTTCTCAAAAAGGTCTGAACCTGTGTTACGGCGTTGCCGCTTGCGCCCGTTGTTATTGTGTAACCGGGATATAGCAGAGATGAATATGAACGGTATTCATCAGGCAAGGAGTTAAGGGTGCTGTTATAGGCATCCTGCAGACGGTACCATGTGCCTCTGCCGACTATGCCGTCAACAGTCAATCCGTATTCTCTCTGAAAAGCTCTTACTGCGTTATCGGTTGCAGGTCCGAAAATGCCGTCAACCTTGATTTCCGGCAGCCTGTCGTTGAAAAAGCCGAGAAACGCCAGATAATATTGTATTGTTCTGACGTCGTTGCCTCTGTCGCCTCTGCGAAGCGGTTTTGAATAAATGCGGTCAACTTCGCTGATGGTTATGCCCTCCGAATAAAGCTCCGAAACTTTTTTTACTGCGTTGTAAATCTGCTTTATTTTGTACCAGGTTGCTTTACCTACTATACCGTCAACCGAGAGATTGAAGACGTTCTGAAATGAGCGTACGGCGGCGCGCGTTGCGGCATCAAAAATACCGTTAGTGTCGGGTATTGCCGGAATGGCAGGATAATTGCGTCGGATTCTGTTAAGCTGACGCTGAATTGTTCTTACGTCTTCACCTGCACTGCCCAGACGCAGAAGCGTCCCGGGATAGGATTCGGAAACGTTTCGCACAGGAGCGTTTCTTACGATATTTATGTCGTTGCCGTAATAATTCTGCAAAATCTGATAGGGTGTTCTGCCTCTGTTTGCAAGGGTAACCGTGCCCCATTGTGAAAGACCGTTGCAGGTAACGGTGCGTCCGTCGCAGTATTCGGTGAAATAGGGTTGAATCTGGTTGCCTTTCGTAACGTAATCGTTGAAAAGCTCATCTACGAGCTTGCTGATGTTTGAAAAAATGTCTCTGCCGTCAATATATGCCTGGTCATAGGCGGTGGAATTGGTTATATCAAAATCATAACCTCTGCTGCGGTAATATTCGCTGAAAATTCTGTTGAGCGCAAAAGAAACCTGAGCATATATGTTGGCTCTGATTGCGTTTTCGGGCCAGGTGGGATAAATCTCGCTCGAAGCAACGTTTTTTATATATTCCGGGAACGGAACTCTGACGTTGCGCGCGTTTGAATCGGGTCTGCCCAGATGAACTGTTATATAATCGGGAATAACGGGAGTTGCCATTATGAACCTCCTTACAGCACGGCAGAGCCGGATTCGTTAACGATAATCGGGTCCGGTTCGCTTAAGCCTGCAACCTTTGCTAGCATCTGTACGGGCTGAACGGATTCAATGCCCGAGAAAACGGGAACGTTATTGAATAGTGAGCGTACGTATGACGGGTGTTCTATATAAACTGTATAGGCTGAATAGGGCAGAATATTTCCGTTATTGGGACTTGATGAAAGTGAACGGGGAGGAGCAGGCAAAATTATTCTGTCGCTTGAGCCGCTGATATCGGTTATGCCGTCATACAGAGTGATGTTGCCGCTGTCAAGAGGCAGAAAAACCATAATCCTTGCGCTCGGCACAGCGAAGGCTCTGTCGGATGCAAACGTTTCAATCCTCATGGTACCTGTTTCGGGATTGGCGGCAAGAAACTCGCTGATTTCTCTGCATTTTCTTTGGCGTTCATCGGTTGATGGAGAAGCACAGTAATTTTTCAGATAACTGACCGTATCTGCGGCATTGCTGCCGTAAACGGGCGGCTTTTCGCTTTCGGTTGAGGGTGTGGTCTGCGCAGGTACGGCATCGGGTGACTCCTCTTTTTCTTCTGCATCAGTCTGCGGTGCGGGTAAGGGGTCGCTTCTGTCGCGTTCATATCCTTTGTTGTTGATATCGGCGTCAAGTTGCTGTTTTTCTCTTTCGTCAGGTTTGTAATCCGGATCTGAATTTATGTATCCGTTCTTTTTGCTGAATTCCAGCATCTCTTTTTTATATCGGTCCATAAGAAGTTCCATTTCTCGTTTGTCCATTCAATAACCTCCTGTTGTATTGCTATTTTCAGTATATTAACGTTCAACCGAAAGCGTTACGGATTTTTTAATAAAAGGTTAAAAATTATAATATCGACTGTTTGTGTTTGCATTTGCCGCCTTTTTATGTTATCATATAAACAATAAAACACATATTTTGGAAAAAAATTCTTTATTTTTAAAAAAATTTGCTTACAGGTGTTGCAAACATCGGTTTTATAGGGTAAAATAAATTAAATATATATAAGCGTTCACAGAGGTGTATCAAATTTGGCATTAAACCTTAATCTCAAGTATGCAGGCGAGTTCGCTTGCGAAGAAAAACTTTTATCAATGAAGCAGGAAGTTGAAAAGGCTCACGATATGCTTCATAACGGCACAGGCGCCGGCAGCGACTTTCTCGGCTGGATTGACCTGCCCGTAACCTATGACAAAGAAGAATTTGCTCAAATCAAAGAATGTGCCGAAAAAATCAAAAAGGATTCCGAGGCTCTTATCGTTCTCGGTATCCGCGGTTCATATCTCGGTGCAAGAGCAGTTATTGAATTTATAAAGTCAAATAACTATAACCTTGTTAAAAAGGATACGCCGGATATCTATTACGGCGGCAACACAATCAGTTCATCATCGGTTGCGGAGCTTATCAAGCTTGTTGAAGGCAAGGATTTCTCGGTCAACGTTATTTCAAAGTCAGGAACAACAACCGAAACTTCAATCGCTTTCAGAATTTTCAAAAAGCTTCTTGAAGAAAAATACGGCAAAGAAGAAGCTGCAAAGAGAATTTACGTTACAACCGATAAAGCAAAGGGTGCTCTTAAGGCACTTGCCGATGCAGAGGGTTACAAAACTTTTGTTGTGCCCGATGACGTTGGCGGCAGATATTCCGTTCTTACAGCTGTAGGTCTGCTTCCCATTGCGGTTGCAGGTATTGATATTGATGCTCTTATGAAGGGCGCATATGATGCTATGGCTGATTTCGCAACAGATGACGTTGATAAAAATATCGCCCTCAGATACGCTGTTCTCAGAAACATCCTTCTCAGAAAGGGTAAGAATTCCGAAATTCTTGTTGGCTACGAGCCCTATATGCTTATGTTCAACGAATGGTGGAAGCAGCTTTACGGAGAAAGCTCGGGCAAGGACGGCAAGGGACTTTTCCCCGCGTCGGTCATC